>JASFLX010000179.1:0-6523 GCA_050117895.1 Desulfobacterales bacterium
TGGCGCCGGACAGACTCCGTTTCGATTTTACCCATTTTTCCCAAACCGATCCGGAAGCTCTGGATAAAATTGAAACCCTGGTGAACCAAGAGATACGTAGAAATACGCCTGTTAAAATTGTTGAAATGGATGCAGAAGAAGCGTTCAAAACAGACGCCACAGCAATCTTTGAAGAAAAATACGGTGACCGTGTCAGGGTTGTGTCCGTAAACGATATCAGCAAGGAGCTTTGCGGGGGGACCCATACGGATATGACCGGTAACATCGGCTTATTTAAAATTATCGGGGAATCGAGTGTGGCGTCGGGAATACGGCGTATTGAAGCGCTGACTGGTGCGGCCGCCGTCGAATATATTCAAAAAAACTCAAAGACGCTACATGACTCTGCCAGGTTGCTTAAAGAAAGTTCTGAAGCGGTTCCCGGGAGAATTAAAAAAATATTGTCCGTTCAGAAATCGCTGGAAAAAGAGGTGGAGCAATTAAAAGCGAAGATTGCTATGCGGTCGGCAGACTGGACCGAGGAGGATATTAAATCCATTAACGATATAAAGGTACTGGCTAAAAAGGTCACAGCCGGCACGCCGGCTGAACTGAGAGATCTGGCGGACAAGTTTAAAGAGAAGATAAAAACCGGTATCATTGTCCTTGGCAGTTCGGCCGATTCCAAAGCGCTGTTGATTGTTGTGGTTACAAAAGATTTGACAGACCGATTTCATGCCGGGAAAATTGTTAAGGAGGTCGCATCGGTTGTGGGCGGCGGCGGCGGAGGCAGGCCGGATATGGCACAGGCCGGGGGAACCCAACCGGAAAATCTGGATCAGGCTCTCGAAAAGGTTTATGAGGTGGTGGGAAATCGTTTCTAAAAGCAAGTTTTGGGGTATATTATTCCGATTTTTTATTTTCCGTTTAAATTAAATCGGACCGCCGCAGGTATCTTTTCATGGGCTTTAAACGATTTTTATCAACTCTGAAAACAATCTCCGGGCTTGCTCTTTTTTCAAGAAGCTCTTTAATCAAGGTTTGGTTCTCGAGTTGATTAAATAAACTTTCCATCTCCTGAGGGGTGTCCAAGAGTCTAATTTTATCCATGATGGCGTCGAAAATGCCGGTTGATTTTAGCTTTTCATATATCTGTTGGTGGTAGTTTCCTGCGGAAAGTGACTTGTTTTTTAGACCTGATTTTTTCAACTGTTTGGCCAGCGGCTTGGCATCGATAATAACGCAAGGAATTTCTTGAAGAAAATAGTAGGTAAGGGCTTCTTGCCTGTTGCTCATTTTCTTGAGTTCCTTTAACGCTTGGCTTCTTTGGTCTGAAACGGCAATCTCGCTTTTTAAGCATGGGAATTTTTTAAAGACCGGGCGTTTGACAAGCTCCGGCAGAAGTCCTGCGATACGATGGTACTCGGGGAAAAGAACGCAATCGAGCGGCTTGAAACGGTGAACCCTGCAGCGCGCCTTTTGAAGAAAAGGACACGGCTTTTTCAGTTTTATCGATAAGTTCAGATAACGGGGATTGAGTTCGTTGCATAGGAACCCGAAGCAGCAGTGATTTAAAAATAGGCTGGAAACAGGAGTCTTTAACTCCAAACTAAATCTGATCAAATCAAATAGACTTACACCGACAACAACTTCGGCCATCCAACAGCCGGGTGCATCACAATCTTCAGGGCAGAGTATATTACTTTCTGTTGCGGCAAGATCGGCCTGATATTGGAAGTAACGTTCCAGCATTATCAGAGTCGTTTTATTTTACAACCCGAAGAATAAAGCAGTTAGCTTATAAATGTATTCCTGTGGTTAAAATTTTCGCGTTGACTCGGGGCGTCCATGCCCCTCGCCCTTGCGGGCAGCTTAACAGTTGTCCAAATCTGCTATCCTGCAGATTTGCCTTGGCCTTGAACCCCGGTTAAAAATGAAATACGGGTTTAACTGGGCAGGCAAGATTGAACGTTTTTTAAAGGTCTCATTGATAAAAGGTCTGGTTATTCCCCGCCTTTTAACACATCAATCATGGAAAAGACTTTTCCTTTAGATCCTTGTTTCACCTTTTTAGCCAGATAAATCAGCGCATCAAGGGTTCCCATGGCATATACATCCCGGCCGTTGACATTGTGTGTGAATTCAAAGTGGACCGTTTTGTCATTTGAATCCAGTCTGTAAGTGTGCCATCCATGCCCTGACAGGTATTCTTCGGGTATACCCAGGACATTTTTCTGGGTTTCGGGATCACGCTCTTTGGTAATTTCCTCTTCGGCAAAAGCCGACCCCAGACTGTTGAAATAGCGTACCATTGCCTTTGCGGTTCCGCTGGTGTCGGCCTTTCCTTTTTGATGGCTTTCTTTGATTTCAAGGGAATATCCTTTAAAAAGATCCGGGAATGTTTTTGCGGCATATTCCATCATGGCTTGAAAACCGACGATTTGTTTGGCCATATTGGGTGCGATTACCGCAGAAATAGAAGAAGCCATGACCGTATCTTCAAGGAGCTGTCGGTCGCCGCCTGTTGTTCCCATGACAAAGGGAAGCCCGTGTTTGCAGTAAAATTCGGCATTACTGTTTACGGCCGGAGGAAGAGAAAAGTCCACATTAAGAAAGGAACCTTCCTTTTCTTTAATGGCCGGGATGGCTTGATCCCTGTCTCGCGGCAGAATGAGACTGAAAGAAACCGAATCTATGATGGTCTCGGTTTCGGTAATTTCAGGTCCGGTCAGGGATTGTGGAATCAGTTCAAACCGGCTGTCGGCAAGGGCGTGACGGACGACATTGGAAGCCATATTCCCGGGCAAGCCGTTTACCATAATTTTTATATTATTCATTTTTCACCCCCTATTTCCCTCACAATGGATTCAAGATTCGGGAATTCTCTGTTTTTAAGAACTGAAAGATTATGCTTTAATGTATTTATAGCATTAGGGATATATTTTTCAAAGTATCTTTTTCCTTTAATGCGGCTAAGATAAGCGAAGGCCCCCAGTATCTGAAGGTTTCTTGTTATGGAACAATAGGCATAACCGGCAAAAAATTTATCCGGATTTATGTTCAGAAGGGATGGAAGCGTTTTACCGGAATAATTAAGGAGTTGATACCGTACCCAAGGAGACAACTCGACATAGGGATCGATTAGCAAGGATGCAAGGTCGTATTGGACCGGCCCTAACCGTCCCCCTTGAAAGTCAATAAAATAAAAGCGATTATTTTTTATCATGATGTTTCTTGACTGCAGGTCCCGGTGCATAAATCCGTTGACCGAAAATTCAAGGGCCTTGTCCGCAAGGGTTCTAAATTCATCTTCAAGATCTTTAAAGGAGATATTCATGCCCATGTATTTTTTTAAAAAAGCATCAACAAAATACCGGCATTCTTTCTCGAGAATAAGATCCTGATTGTAATGTGAGGTTTGATAGGTCCAGGCTGGATCAAAGCCCTTTGCACCGGTTGCGGAAAGTTTTCCGAGAAGATCTATGACCGATTTGTAGTATGAGATGATCTGCTCCGGCTTTTGAGTTTTCAGAACAAGGGTTTGAAGATTTACATCTCCTAAATCTTCCATGAAAACAAGGCCTGAAAACGTATCATGAACATATATTTCCGGTACCGGTACATCCTTGTCATGCAGATGGTAGCCGATGGCAACAAATGAGTCTACTTCACTGGTTGATGGGTTTTTTCTGATATTGTGATCTGCCATGACCAGTGACCGGTTTCCCGAGGTGAGTCGGTACCAGTTCCTGTCAGACCCATCCCCTTTGAGCCGGGTACGGAAAATCTTTTTGTCCGGCCAAGTGGAGAAAGCGTGTTTGAAAGCTTCAGGCGCCATTTGCTCGAACACCACCTGCCTGTACCTTTCCGGGGAACCGATGTCTTTCCATCGGTATTCCTTTGCAATAAAAGCGCATACTTTTTTATTTTCTGATATTAGCTGCCGGTAACTATCGATGCTGCTTGAAAATATATTATCAGGTATGAATTCAAGAATCTGTGGATCCAGAACCTGTATACCGGTAAAAGTAAGTCTTTCGGTTTCTCCGGACCGATGAATATTCGAGTCTGAAACAGAGTGAGAGGGCAGGAGCGTGGAATCATGAAAATCTGTAATAAAACCGTCCTTATTCACCGACACGGTGTTAAACTGCGGGTCGTCATGAAGAACCAGTGTGACCGGATGACGATGAGTTAGGTGAAAATCATACACTTTTTTCAAATCTATATCGGTAAAAATATCGCAGTTTATAACCATAAAGGGATGATCATCCCAGAAGTCGGCAACATTTTTAATGGCTCCCCCCGTACCTAGTATTTCCGGTTCATAGCGGGTGATGACCGGGATTGCATATTTTTGTTGCAACAGATAGGAATCAATCTTTTTATAAAGATGATGGGTATTGATGATAACCGCTTTACATCCTGCATTCTCCAGACTTAAGATAATGATATGGAGCAGTGAGCGCCCTGCAACCGGAAAAAGCGCTTTGGGTGTGTTTTTCGTAAAGGGAAGCAGACGCGTACCAAAACCTGCAGCAAGTATTAAGGCTTTCATTTATAGACAATTCAAATATTTTTGAATGGCATCGGCATAGAATTCTATCCTGTCCTTATTATCGGAACCTTTTACACCGTTGGTTGTAAAAAAATCTATTCCATTGTTGTAGTTGACGATGGAAAGCGCTTCTTTTCGTTCGATTTCCTTCTTTTTATACATGCGATTTCCGATGGTTTCAATTTTTTTTATACGGTCTTTTGTTTTAATGGCGTTTGGCGGGTATTGCATGAAAAAATTGAGTACGATCCAGTATGATTCAAAATAAGTTTTCAGAAAGCTTGAAAACAATCTCAATTTTCTAAAACCGGAAGAGGTCAGATTATAGGTGTCAGGCAAGGTGGGATGAGGCATTAAAATGGTTTCATCAATAAATGCCTTTATGTTTTTACGAACAAAGTATTCCGTCGTTTTATCAACATCATATGCGAATTCATATTTAAAGAAATATTGGAGGAACTCGTAGTCGGCATGCAAATCGGAAGCCGAAAACAGAAAAGCATCCTTAACAAGGATTGCAAGAGAGGTAATTGCCGCCGGAACAAAAAAGGCGATACAGTTATTTTTGTAATATTCCAGGTTCGGGCGTTTACTCTCGTTTACCTTTAACAGCACATCGGCATAACCGGGCTTCTTGTCTTTTGTGATACGTTCGATGAATTTTCTATGGACATAAGTATCAAGGACCTGCTCCATTGTGTGAACATGATCGAGAAGAAGTGTATCGGCAAGTCTGGCTTTTTGGGAAAGCAGCAGGTTCATGTAGGTTTCCACATGGGATATCAGGTGATCAAAAGAAAAACTTTTTTTTGAACAGTTCATGAGAGCAGCGGCAACAAGGGCGTGAGGCGTAACAACCGTCACCGAGTTAATGGCGTTTATAACCCTGTGACCCAAATTTCGACAGAAAATGTTAAACTCTTTGGATACCATATCTTGAATCGGTGTGCCGTATTGCAACAGAAGTTCTTTTAAGGAGATCGGTTCATGAAACTGAATATAGATTCTTCCATACCTTTTTTTTAAAAATTTTCGTGCTTTAATGACTTGCACCAGACTTTCAGGCTGTTTCTCTTTTCCTTCAATTTCATGAAGATACGAGCTTTCCTCCAATACCGTGTCATATCCTATAAAAATAGGCGCGAATATCATGTCTTCACACGCTCTGTTTTTATAAGCATTGAGAAGGATCGAAAGGAGTCCGAGCTTGGGCAAAATCAATTTGCCGGTTCGGCTTCGACCGCCTTCAATGAAAAATTCTATGTTGAAACCTTCTGCAAGCAGATTATGAATATATTCTGCAAAAACCTTTGAATAGAGGACTGCTCCTCTGAACGTTCGTCGGATGAAAAATGCACCGCCGCTCCTGAAAAGGGGGCCTAAAGGCCAGAAAGAAAGATTTTTCCCGGCAGCAACGTGAGGACACGGCATATTGTTATGATACAGCAGATAAGATAATATCAGATAATCGATATGACTTTTGTGGCAGGGAATGAGGATTACAGGGCCCTTCTGGGACATGTTTTTTACTCTGTTGAGGCCGTCTTTATCCACGGTTACCCCTTCAAACATTGTGTTCAGGACCCAGGTGATCAAGACCGAGGCTAGTTTAATAATGATCATACTGTAGTTGGCGGCAATCTCATCAAGAGAATCACTTGCCTTTTTTCGTACCTTTTGAATCGGGATGTTGCGGGATTTTGAATGATGTTCCATGAAGGTTTGAAGCCGATCTTTGGTAAGGATATTTTCCTTCATTTCATACCGGGTTTTCAAAACCGGTCCCGTGATACTTTGGCGATGACGATTGATTCGATTCAAGAGCCTGCGTCTTAAGGCGAGAGCCTGATATTCAATGTTTTTTTCTCGGTTTTCCGCAAGTACTAAAAAATTTTTGAGATTAACCGGTTCGGATATTTCCACGAAAACCTTGCCGGGATTTTTAAACAGGATCATCAGACGTCTTATTTTTCCGGGATTTTCTAT
>JASFLX010000180.1:0-6466 GCA_050117895.1 Desulfobacterales bacterium
TTTCTGCCTTCAGGCCGGATTAAAGTCGGCTCAATGATATCCGACTGGGATGATCTGCCGGCCAAAACAAAGCTCATCGTGGGTTACCGGGGGCCTTACAAGCTGGATAACGGTCGGTCCGCCTATGAAATCGCCGGCCTCAAATACAAAGATCGGAAAACAGTATATTACCTGCCACCCAAAAAACTGCTGGCCGGTGATAAAATAAACGACTTTAAAGGACTCCCCAAAGGTACTCTGATTTTTCTTCCTACCACCTAACTAGTGTCCATCCATAAACGGCATCTTTCGGTCTTCAGCGGGTTCTCGCTCGTTTGCAATCCTCGACATAGCGCACTATGCCTGTCGGAAATCCCGTGATGTTTTCGGGGCGGTTGAAAACTCGCTCGGGCCTTGCCGAAAACCAAAGTCGACCATTTATGGATGGACACTAACTAAGAATCAAGGAAGGATGCCGATGTTGCGCAAATGGCAGGCTGGATTTTTAAGAAATTGGCAAACGTTTGCCATAACTTAGCAGAGGCCTTTAATCTAAGTTTATTTCAGGTCTGTTGGAGTGATCTCAATATTTGAAAGTGATAAAATTAGTGTGCTCACCATTAGTGATCACAAGTTAGGTTCTTTTTCACATATATCTTTGGAACACAAGATATCGAATGGCCGGAGATGTCTTTTATAACCACGGCGGACTGTGTCTGGGATCCAAGGGATATAATTTGATAAAAGTCTCTTAACGAAAGAACAGGGTTTAAATCATAAAATAAATGAAAAATCCCCAGATCAATTATCTGATAGTGAAATGGTTTTAACCATCAAGACAAGATCCTGATAATTTCCCTCAAGATCTTTGATAAAATCTTTAAGAACGGCAGACTCCTGGAATCCCAGTTTTTCAAACAGAAAATAAGCTTCATCCAAGGCTGGAGCAATTTCGGCTGTAAGTTGTTCCAAACCAACATCTACAGCGATCTGCATCAAATTTTCGATGAGAATTGTTGCCAGCCCTTTTTTTCTGTAATTCGGATCACAGGTGATACGGATCTCTCCCTGGTGTCTGGTCCAGCCTATGGGATCAAATTGCAAAGTGCCGTTGGCCACGATATGGTTACCATTAAGGGTAACAAGGGGGAGTATAACATCGTAATCCAGGTCATAGATCCAGCTTTCTATGACTTTGGGATCGGTAACATCATCTCTGAGGCACATTCGATCTTCCGGTGGAAGTCTTAGGAAATATTCATACAGAATTTTCTCGTCCTCTTTTCTAAGAGGCCTGATCGTAATTCGACCCCCGTCTTTTAGAAATTCCGATTTGGGGTATTGATAAAGGATCATATGCTATTGTTCCCTTTCTAATCCTGAAATCAGGAGAAAAGAGGTTTCAGATGACGTTTCCGATCAAAAATTCCTTTATTCTTTCCTTAGTCTTGCTCTCAGGCAAATCCTTTAAATAATTAAAACAA
Source organism: Desulfobacterales bacterium (assembly GCA_050117895.1). Taxonomy (GTDB): domain Bacteria; phylum Desulfobacterota; class Desulfobacteria; order Desulfobacterales; family UBA11574; genus S5133MH16. The sequence continues at coordinate 1,464 of JASFLX010000180.1, forward strand.
TTTATACACAAACAAACAAGGTCTCCATTCACGAAAATTTCTTCACAATGCATCTTTTCACCACATAAGTCACAGGAACAGGTCAATCCATGAACTTTCCCACCATAAACAGAATGACTTTTAGCCAGGTATTGGATTCCAATTCCATAACAAGAAATGCCCTTTTTTCTTGTTTTCTTGCACCATTTTACTCTTGCATGGTAGGCCTTAAAAGACTCGGGTCCAGACTTGTCAGGTTTATAATTTACCATTTTAATACAAATTTCCGATCCCGGTTGGATGGCTTTTTCCGATTCAAAATACATACCGCCCAGCCCGCTGTTATACATTTCGGCATGATAATAGTTATCCGTATCATAATTTGCATACATAATAGGTGCTGCATAGGCATCACGAGAATAAGCTCTTTTTATTAATGCAGACATTTTATCCCTCCTAACTTTTTCAATACATAGGCCACCAAACCTTGCCGAGGAAAATTTCTTTGAGCCTGAAAATAGGGTGGCAAGAATACCACAGTGGCGCTATCCAAAATTTGAATGTTCGGTTGATCCAGTTCTTTCAGATCAAGGAGCTGGGCATCGTACATCAACTGCGGAAATATGCCCCAAAATACAGCCAAATTCGTTGCTATTTGTGTAAGCTCGGAGCTTTCCAGAAAAGCCAGCAACAAATGTCCTCCTGGTTTCGTCACCCGAATCAGCTCTTTAAGACCTGCTGATCCCGTGTAGTGCAGTACATTAGAGCAAATAACTTCATCAAAAATATTGTCATGAAAAGGCAGTTGTTGAATATCGCCCTGGATTAAACGTTCAGAACCTCCCTTTTCCCGACATCGTTTGATCTGTTCCCAAGTGAAATCCAAGAAACAGGCATTGCTCAGCCCCATTGCCTCGGCCAGATGACCGGAACCTGAACCGGCATCCAGGATCAATCCCTTCCGGTGTAAACAGGAACAAAAAAAGGGGGCAAGGGCCTGTTGGTTTACCTGTTGATACAACCCTTCAAAGCAAAAAGATCCTTTTCCTCCATAAAATTGTTGAATTTTGTTATCAAACATATGCACAGACATGTAATTAACATGTTGCGATTTGAAGATAATCGCTTAGAGTTAGGATTTTATTAAAATCAATTTTTCTTTTTATTAAAAAGCCGAATTATTTTCCAGGCAGTATGGTCGCCAGTAACATTCTGATTGATCACAATATCCCTTCGCCTTGCGGAAACAATCAAAATTTCCTTCAACACGCTGAATGCTTCTAATCAGAGCTTTAAAATCGATGGCATAATTTTCAATACATTGTTTTTTGGTATTCATCAATTTGTTGCCTGTCTTTACAGAGGTGGCATTTAAGCAATCTTGATCTTTCATGATTTGAACCTAATAATTTGGGTTGTCGCAAATCGAATAGAGGTTTTGTGGTAATTACCCAAGCTGTTATTTTCGATTTTTTGTTGTTTTATTACAGTTGTTTAAAAATTTGTCTATAGAGAGGAGCCTTCATTTTGATGGTGGGAACTCCTGCGAGGAGGGAATTTATCCCGAGCAATCGGGAGAAAAACTGATAGGATAGATTGTAATATATTTGAAACACAAGATATCACATGGCCGGATTTCTTCTCTATTACAGGAAGCGCTGATTCAGCTGATTGAAAAGCATGATTCTGCATCTTCCTATTTGGTGAGATTGTTCTTCAGTAAAGCGCATATCTTTTTCTTGAGTTCTTCGGCGGCAGAATGGCTCTTGAGCAAATATCCATCCGCTTCAGAAAGACGGTGATCAAACAAGTAATTGTGATATGGAGCAATGATAAGAACCGGGAGATTTGGTTTTTGTATTTTAATGTTATGTAAGATATCCCATACGAGAAAGCCATGCTTCAGGTAAAGGTTTAGGAGCACGACATTAGGTTTAAATGCTAAAATGTTTTTACTAACGGACTCGATATCATCCGTGGCCTGGATTCTATGGCTTTCACCAGCAAATCCTTCTTTGCATAAATCCTTTGCCCACTCCTGATCATCTATGATAAGTATGTTTGCCATTATGTTTCCTTATCCTAACATTTTGTGCATTGCAGTAGCAGTTGGGCGAATTCGTTTTAATCAACAATCTCAAGTATTGCACGTTTTTTTATTTTTGCCGCAGATGCATTTAAAATAGTCCGAATAGCTTGAGCCGTCCGGCCCTTTTTGCCAATGATTTTACCCAAATCTTCTTTAGCAACCTTCAACTCAAACACCGTTGCCTGGTTCCCTGCGATCACCTCAATCGTTACCTGTTCCGGATTGTCGACCAATGCTGCAGCAATATAACCGACCAGATCTTTCATAGCGTCATTTCCTCTTCTACAACAAAATTTCTGTCTCTTCTCAGGTTAATCTCCTCTTGATTCGTCCGAAATCTTCATCCAAAAATTCATATTTTTCTTTGCAAATCACCATGGTAATTGTTCCTTTTGCAGTTATCATCTTACGAAGCAGAATATTTAAATGTTACAGATCCGGCGATCGATTCAAACACACAAGTTTCGAGTCCACCTCAGGATGGAGACACATTTCTTTAAAATCTCATTTATTTGTGTGCCTTTTGATGAAATAGTCGAGCTGAATTTTCTGGGTTTGTGTCAACTTGTAAAATTGGCCGCCACATCGCCTTATTTTACCGTAGGCGAAAGGTGGTTCATTGTTCTGACTAAAATCTGAAATGGTTTTAAAAGACATATTCCTCAAATAAAAAGCTTCGGTGCAGGAGAATAGGTCTATATTAAAATTAAACTGACCGTTTTTTTTCTCTCCGTTGGAGATGTAAAGAAAAGCACATCCTCCTTTGCTGAGATCTATGAGTTGACCTGTTTTATAATTAAAATCTTTAAAGGTGACATATACGCCAGTTTGAGCCTTAAATCTCTTATGATTCCTTCTTTTCATTTTACAATCAAAACACTTAGCGAAATAGTCGTCGGGTGAACTCTTAAATAAAAAGCCACCTTGCAATCCAAATCCTCCTGATGTGGGTGTTATCTCGATGATTGTCTCGCATCCGCAGTCTGAACACTTTTCTTTTATTTGAATGCTCGATTTTCCTGGGTTGGCTTCAAATATTCTTCTTAATATGTCTATCATTATGGTTTTTTATATTAGGTGTTAAAGTTGAGTTGGAGTTAATGACGTTAATACCTTACTTAAAATAGAAAGAGTGGTATATTATCAATCAGGTTTTCTTATGAATCACGCTTGTTGTTCCTATATGGAAGTGTAATAGAAATCTTTGTGCCTTGCATAGGTTTTGATTGAATTTCCATTTTACCTCGAAGCAGTCTGGCTCTTTGCTTCATACTATGAATGCCCATCCGTTTTTCTTTTCTTAGTTTAGACGTTCGTTTCCGGACATTAAAACCTTTACCATTATCTTTTATACGAAGAATAATATCAGGGAAAGCTGCAACCAGTCTGACTGTCACATGGTCAGCTTTAGCGTGTTTTTTGATATTGTTGAGACCTTCTTGAACCAAGCGATACAGGTTGATCTCGGTATCAAAATCGAGACGTAAATCCTCGATTCCCGCAGAATTGAAATCAACGGTTATTCCATTTTCCTTTGAAAAATCATCACAATACTGAAAAAGTGTGTTTACAAGGCCCATTTCATCCAGATCCGGTGGTAATAAATCATATGAGAGATCCCGGATTTCTTTAATGCATCCTCGAAGCGCTTTTGATATTCTAAATAATTTCTGCCGTATCTCAGAATCTATAGATGGCTGTTTATCAAGAAGTGTTTCGCAGTCGAGCCTTAAGGCGGAAAGGTTTTGTGCCGTTTGGTCGTGAAGGTAACGAGAAATACTCTGACGCTCATTTTCCTGAGTCCTAATCAGTTCCTGGGTAAGAATATTAATATGCTCTTCGGCCCGTTTTCGTTCGGTGATATTGCGCAAAGAACCGATAATTTTTATAGGGTGTTCATGATTATCTTGCACCAGCTTTGCCGTTATCGAACAATGAGCTTGAGATTTATCTTTGTCTATCAGAAGGGCTTCATAATCAGTAACTTTTCCATTTTTTATAATCTCTTTTAGAAATTCATCTCTTTTTTTCGGATCGACATATAAATCGTATAATGATTTTCCTATAATCTCTTCTCTTTTGTAGAGCGAAACATCTTCTATCGAGGGGCTGGCTTCCAGAATTATTCCATCAAGGGTTACTTCATAATAAACATCCTGAATATTTTTAAAAATATTGCGATATCTCCCTTCGCTTTCCCGCAGCGCTTCCTCTGCCTGCTTACGGGACATTATGTCTTGAAACAAAGAGATGTAATATTGTATTCGACCATGTGAGTCGCGAACCAGAGATGAACTCACCTCAATCCACACTAGGTGCCCGAGTTTGTGGATGAATCGCTTTTCATAGGAACTTTGTGCTCCAGCTTTTACCCGTTTCAACCAATCATAACAGCCGGAAAGGTCATCCGGGTTGGTAATTTCTACCCAAGTCTTACCCATTAGTTCTTCCTCAGAATAGCCAAGAATCCTGCACAGTGTATGATTGACTTTCATGAAGCAGCCATCATTCGCTATTAAAGCCATTCCAATCGCCGCATTGTCAAAAGTTGTACGGAAGCGTTCCTCGTTTTTCCGCAGCGCTTCCTCGGCCTGCTTGAGCTCGGTAATATCTTCGGTTACCTCCAGTGCACGAGTAATCTGTCCTCTGTTATTCCTAATGGGGTAGCTTCGTATATGCCACTTTCTTCCATCTGGAGTCGTCTTCCTAATGCTTTGTGGTTTTCCAGTTTGAACGGTCTTGACCACTGGACAGTCCGGACAAGGGTCTGTCCGTTGCGTCCAAATCTCATAACAATACCGACCTATCAAATCCTCTCGTGACACGCCGACTGATTTAAATGCAGATCTGTTTGCCCAGATGATGCGATTGTCCAAGCTTTGTATCACGCTATGGTACGGCTGAAGGTCAAGAATTGTCGTTCGTTCAAGTTCGG
>JASFLX010000181.1:0-6407 GCA_050117895.1 Desulfobacterales bacterium
CATGCTTTTGCCAAAAATGATCAACTCCGGCCGGTATTCATCAATCAATTTCAACGTGGCCGGAACATCGATTTTATGACGGTTATCGGGCAGTACCGGGAAATTAACCACTGCCGGACGTTCCGTGCGCGGGTCCCGGGCAACATAGTCTTTCAACGCACCCATGGGCTGGGCGCTTAGATGCCCGCCCTTGCCGATGTGGTTGTTCATCACCCGACGCATCCGGCGTGGCTCGATCTTACGATCCGAGCGATTGATGTAGTCGACCATGGCGCTAAAAACAGCGGTATTGGCCATTTGACCGCTGACAAGACGCGTTTCTACGTTATTACACCCCATGAATTTTCGCATTTCCTCATCCAGCATTTGTTCGACTTCGGAGATAAATTCGGTGCCCTGATAGTAGAATATATCGGCGTCGTAAAATGCCTTCACCTTCTTGTGTTCGGCGTATCGGAAGGCAGGGTCCATCACTGACAACAGCCGGGCCATGGGGGAAATTGTCATCTCCGAAGGGATGAGGTTGATACACTCTCGCTGCCGCCATTGCGTGTTCTCCATGCTCTTTTCAAGCAGTCTGAGAACCTTGATCGGCGCCTCGTCTGTGGGAAGTCCCTCATCCGGCAGTTGTTGATCGAAGATAATCGGGCGTGAGTATGGCGGGGCCTCGGATCGCAGATGAAACGGCACTACAACAGCATCCACCGACTTGCCGCGAATTTCAATGGCGAGTCTCTCGTCCTCAACAATGTCACTATCGATGTATCCCAGGCAGATTGAACGCAACTGATGTTGTTCGGTCTGTGCCGAACCCAGACCTTCTCCCTGGACAGCCCACATGGGAATCATGGTGCCGCTGGTAACATAGCCCACATGTTTATCGCCCTTAAACACCTTTGCCCCTTCACGGGCCACGCCTCGACCCGCAACGGCAATGGGCTTGCTCACCCGGGGCAAATCTTGGATGATTGAATAATCGCGGGAGATGATTTTTTTAAATGCCTCGTGCTGCCTGGCCAGTGCCTCACGGCCAAGGAATTCACCTTTCAGCGGCGAAAAACTTACAGCGAATTTTGCCAGGGGACAGGCAAATACAGGAATTTCCTTACCTTCGGGGTCTTGGCCCAGCTCATGGCCATACAGTGGCAAGGCAGCTTCCAGCCGGAGGGTATCCCTTGCACCGAGACCAATGGGTGTTGCTCCTTTTTCCACGATACGGTCCCACAGCATGGGACCGTCCTCTCCATCGGCAAAGAGTTCAAAACAGACCGGTTCACCCGTATAACCGGTGCGGGCAACCTTGACCGCGACACCGGAGATGGTCACAATACTCACGGCATTTCGCGTTGGTTCCGGGAGCAGACCGGACTGGGTAATTTCTTCGAGAATCTCGCGCGATTTAGGCCCTTGCAGCGATAGCATGGCAATCTCTTTGGTGCGGTCGGTCAGTTCTACATGATCGAAATCTTTTAAAAGCGCCTGGAAGTGATTCCAGTCCTTTTCCCGGTTAACGCCATTGACTACCAGCAGATACTCGTCTTCGACAAAGCGATAGAGATACGCATCATCCAAAGCCCCGCCGGTGTTGTTGGGGATAAAAGTATACTGAGCACCTACCTCTCTGATATCGAGCGCTTCAGCATTGTTGCTCAAGACGTGTTGCAGAAACTTCAACGCCCCGGAACCTCGAATAATGAATCGCCCCATGTGGGAAACGTCAAAAAGTCCTGAATGTTTACGGGTGGCCAGGTGTTCTTTAACGATGCCGGTGGGGTAAAACATGGGCATCTCCCAGCCAAAAAATTCCACCATCTTAGCGCCCAATTCCACGTGCCGGTCATAGAATACGGTTTTTAAAAGGTCGCTCATTAATCATCTCCTTTCATTAGAAAAAATGAACCCTGAAGTATAACCACAAAGCTTTCTCTAATATCAGGGTTCAAACGTTTCGTCAACTAAAGGCTGAACCTCTGATAGGATAAAGAAATTTGAACCCAATACAGATAAAACGCTCCACGACGGCGTATATCTCTTTACAACCGACTGAAACTTGTGCTTAAGCACCCATAAGCCCGAGTCGCGCCAAAGTTTATAAGAACATTCGTCACTAAATTACCCCATTGATTTTTTTGGATCATCATTGCATTCGGCTCGGGCTAACGCATGCTAAAGCCCTTTAAACAGTCAGTCGGTTTTCAAGAGAAACACGCCGTCGCTCCGCTGCACCGAAGTCAAATGCGTTTTCCCCGAAACCTTGAAACCTCTGAACCGTGAACATTTGAACCTCGACGATGATAAATCGCAATCGGGTATTTACAATTATTCGTATTATGTGATAATCATCTAAATTCCTAAGTCGATTAAAAATTCAGTACAGAAAAAGGAGTAAAATTCATGAAAGAAATCAGTGAAATACATTTACCGGATGATGTTCGCTATGCAGAAGATCATGAATGGGCCAGGCTTGAGGGGAACAAAATCCGAGTCGGCCTCGATGACTATGCCCAAGATCAGCTCGGAGACATTGTTTTTGTGGAGCTACCCCAGGTGGGCGATACCTTTAAACAGGGAGAAGAATTTGCAACCGTGGAATCCGTTAAGGCGGTTTGCGAATGCTACCTGCCGGTCAGCGGAAAAATTATTGCTGTAAACACGGCGCTTGAAGAATCGCCTGAATTGGTAAACAATAGTCCCTACGGCGACGGCTGGTTTGTTGTGGTCAATCCCGGCGATCTATCAGAAATGGAAAATCTGATGACCCATGTGGCCTGTATGGAAAAGCTGAAAGGAGCAGAGTAAATGATTTACTTGCCTCATACCGATGAAGATATTTCTTCAATGCTTCAGTTTTTGGGGATTGACAACCTTGACGATCTTTTCTCAACACTACCTGAGGATTGCCGTTTCAACGGCGATTTAAATCTACCGGAGGCTTTGAGTGAATGGGAGCTAAACGATTACATGTCCACGCTTTCCCAAAATATGGCAGTTTCTCCGGAATACAAAGTGTTCTTGGGTGCGGGCAGTTATGACCATTTTATCCCTGCGTCGACATCCTACCTGCTAAGTCGTTCCGAGTTTGTGACATCATATACCCCTTACCAGCCGGAAATGAGCCAGGGAACTCTCCAGGCAATTTATGAATATCAAACACTGGCTGCGCGGCTTCTGGGTATGGAAGTCGCAACTGCATCCCATTATGATGGCGCCACGGCCCTGGCCGAGGCACTCCTTATGGCGGTTCGTATCACCAAACGAAATAAAGTCGCCGTTTCAAGTCTTATTCATCCCTTATATCGTCGCGTGGTTCAAACCTATTTTGAGCCCACGGGCTATGAGGTTGTTGAACTTCCTTATTTAAACACCGGTGTTACCGATGCGACCGGTCTTGATGAAATGAATGATCTAGCAGCCGTTGCCATTCAGTCACCCAATTTTTTCGGATGTATTGAAAATCTCCGAGTCCTTGGACAGAAGACCCATGATAAAGAGGCCCTTTTTGTCACTTCTTTCACGGAAGCTTTGGCGTATGGTCTTTTAAAAAACCCCGGGAGTCAAGGCGCCGACATCGTCGGCGGGGAAGGACAGAGTCTGGGCATTTCCCGTTCCTTTGGCGGACCCGCCCTGGGAATACTGGCAAGCGGCAAAAAGCACATGCGCAGCTTGCCGGGTCGGCTGGTCGGTAAAACCAAAGACCTGGATGGAAAAACAGGCTTTGTGCTGACCCTTGCGACCCGGGAGCAGCACATTCGTCGGGAAAAAGCAACGTCCAATATTTGCACCAACAACAGCCTCTGTGCTCTGGCGGCCGCCATGTATTTGGCTTCTGTGGGGGGTACCGGCATACGGAAACTGGCCCGACTCAACTATGACAAGGCCGAATATCTCAAAAAAAAACTGAAAAAGGCGGGAGTTACCATCACCTTTGACACCCCTACTTTCAATGAATTTGTCGTTGAATTCCCTTCCGGCTTTGAAACCACCTACAAGCATCTTTTAGAAAAAAAAATAATAGCAGGCCTTTGTCTGGCCCCATACTATCCTGAACTTGCCAATCATTATCTTTTGTGCGTTACGGAAACCAAATCAAAAAACGACATGGACGCCCTGGTCAGGGAGGTTAAATCATGAAAGAATCCTTAGGCACTAAAGGTCTGTTACTTAATGAGCCGCTCCTTTGGGAAAAAGGGAAAAAGGGAAGATGCGGATTCTCTCTTCCCCGTCCCGACGTTGAACCCGCCTCCCTTAAACAAGAACTCATCGGTGAAGATCCCGACTTTCCGGATTTGAGCGAGGTGGACGTGGTACGCCATTATACCAGACTGGCCCAGTGGAATTTCGGTGTGGATACCGGCATGTACCCGCTGGGTTCATGCACCATGAAGTACAGCCCCAAGACCAATGAAAAACAGGCAAGCCTTCCGGGATTTACCGGGGCGCATCCCCTCCTTCCTTCGGGTCTGTCCCAGGGAGCGCTCAAAATGATGTTTGAATTCGAGCAATATCTTAACGAAATCACCGGTATGCACGCGACAACCCTTCAACCCGCGGCGGGAGCACATGGAGAACTTACCGGAATGCTCATTATAAACGCCTTTCACAAAAAACAGGGATACCGGCGTTCAAAGATCATTATCCCGGATACCGCCCACGGCACAAATCCTGCCAGCGTATCCCTGTGTGGCTTTCGTCCGGTGCCCATAACCTCGAATGAACAGGGAATCCTTTCTGTGGAGTCCATTGCCGAAATCATGGATCCAGACACTGCTGGCATCATGGTCACCAATCCCAACACACTAGGTCTTTTTGAAGAAAATATCCAAAAGATCGCCGAAATTGTCCATGGCAAAGGCGGGCTGGTCTATTGTGACGGTGCAAATATGAATGCGGTCATGGGTATGGTTAAAATGGGAGACATTGGCATAGACGTAATGCAATTGAACCTCCATAAGACGTTTTCAACCCCCCATGGGGGTGGAGGACCCGGTTCTGGCCCCGTGAGTGTTGCGAAGCATCTGGAACCCTTTCTTCCTATTCCGCGCGTGGTCGAGGAAAACGGCGCCTATATCCTGGCCCAAGATTATCCGGACTCCATCGGCAAAATTTCGGCCTTCCATGGCGCTTTCGGTGTTGTCATAAAAGCCTACAGTTATATTCGCAGAATGGGACCGGAAAATCTGAAAAAGGCCAGCCAGCTTGCTGTGTTGAATGCCAATTACATTAAGGAAATGCTAAAAGGAACTTTGCATCTCCCCTACGATAGACCGTGCATGCATGAATGTGTTTTTTCCGATAAACATCAAGCGGCTCAAAAAATAGCCACTCTGGATATGGCCAAGCGATTGATGGATTACGGGTTTCATCCGCCCACGGTCTATTTCCCGCTGGTCGTACCCGGTGCCATCATGGTTGAACCCACGGAAACGGAGTCTAAAGAGGATATCGATCAATTTGTCGAAGCCTTCAAGGCCATTGCGAATGAGGCTAAGGAAAATCCGGACCTGCTGCATCATGCGCCAATAAGCTGCAAAGTAAAAAGACTGGATGAGGTAACCGCCGCTCGCAAGCCCTGTCTGGCAGGATGAAACAAGTATGCCATATTTCCAAACAAAAGACGGTTGTTCTATTTACTATGAAACGCAAGGATTTGAATCATCAAAGCCGGTGGTTGCTTTTTTGAACGGAACCCTTCAGAACACCGTATATTGGAAAACACATGGCATGGCTCTTAAGGATCGCTTCCGGGTCCTGATGTACGATGCCAGAGCCCAGGGAAAAAGCGATTTGGGGAAAGGGGAATTATCGCTGGAGGGTCACACCGAGGATTTTTCCGAATTACTTAAACATTTAAGGGTTGAAAAGACACATCTTATCGGGCTCAGCCATGGGGCGAAAGTCGCATTCGCCTGTGCCGTCTATCTACCGGAATGTGTTGACCGGCTCGTCTTGTGCAGTGTCGGTGCAAGGCAGACCTGTCGCGCCCGGCTGATTTTGAAGTCATGGCTGGAAATACTAATACGTTCTGATCTTGAAACTCTGGCATGGGTTTCGCTTCCCGTTGCTTTCGGGGAAAATTTTTTACATCAAAACCAAAAAATCCTGGACAATATCGTAAAAGCCATGGTCCGGCGAAACAAAAAACAATCTCTCATCGCCCATCTTGAGGCAATGACGGTTTATCCTTCATTGTCCCAAATCGCACAAAATATCCATGGCCCGGTCCTGGTTCTTTCGGGCTCCGATGATCTGCTCGTAAAGAAATCAGATGCCGGGCAACTGGCGATGATTTGTAATGGGCGGCACGATCACTTCACGGGAGTCGGCCATTCTATTCCGGCTGAAGCCCCGGAGTTATTTAATAAAACGATATTGCAGTTTTTGGACAGAACATAACATGTTAATTTATC
>JASFLX010000182.1:0-6386 GCA_050117895.1 Desulfobacterales bacterium
ACGCGCGCGGCGCCCAGCCCTACGAACATTTCCACGAATTCAGAGCCGCTGAGACTAAAGAAAGGCACACCGCTTTCACCGGCCACGGCTTTGGCCAACATGGTTTTGCCGGTACCCGGAGGACCCACCAGCAGGGTGCCACGGGGAATTTTACCGCCTATTTTGGTAAATTTTTGAGGTTCTTTCAGAAAGTCGATCACTTCGACCAATTCCTGCTTGGATTCATCCACACCGGCCACGTCATCGAAAGTGACATCGATGTCCTCTCGCATGTATATCTTGGCTTTGTTTTTACCCAGGCTCATAAAACCCGGTTGTTGCCCGGCCATCCGTCGCATCATGAAGTACCATATGCCGACAAAGATAAAAATGGGAATGATCCATGAGAAAAGGTTACGGAAAAAGGTGGATTCGATCTCCCCCTTGAATTTAATGTTGCTCTCCTCAAGCAACCGGGAGATATCGGAGTCAACCCGAACCGTACGAAAAGATTTACCCTGGCCGGATTCAGTTCCATCCTCGAGGAGCCGACCCTGAATCTGATTTTGTGTGATGGCCACTTCGGTGACCTTGCCTTCCTTGACGAGCTTCAAAAACTCGCTGTATGGAATGGTCTTGATTGACAATGCCGAAAAAAGCATGTTGTGAATAATCAACACGACCCAAATTCCTAAAAAAACATACCAGATAGAAAATTTATGGTGTTTTTCCATCATTCCTCCTCATTACTTTTTCATATTCTCCTCTTATCCGAGAGCTGTTCCGGAAGGATCGATCAAATAAGTAATCACGAATAAAATAACCACTGTTAACGATTTTGTCAGCATCTCGGGTAATTTTTAAATGGGTTGACTACTTTTTAACAACTCTCCAAAGAGAATTGGTGAAATATTTTTTTTTATCAAAATAGTTTTTTTCTATTTTAAACCCATTTTTGTCCGCAAGATTTATTATATCCTTTGTATCGTACTTATATGAAGACTCTGTATGTATCGCTTCGTATTTATTAAAGGTGAAATGCTTTCGAATGGCATTAATATAAACGCTTTGTCTTTTCCTGCTGACCAAAAAACTTTTAATTGCCCCATCCTGAGGATCATAAGTACTGAAGTATTCAAATTTATCCGCGTCAAATTCTCCGCCAAGCTCTTTATTGATTCGATAAAGCAAATTTTTATTAAATTTAGCGGTAATATCTTGGTCATCATTGTAGGCGCGAATGAGCTTTTTGATGTTTTTTTTTAGGTCAAAGCCGATGAGAATAAAGTCATCATGATTTAGAGAATTCCATAATTTGATTAAAAAGTTTTTTGTTTCACCAGGATTCATGTTTCCAATATTAGAACCTAAAAACAGAACAACCTTTTTCTTATGGTCCATGGCGGATAAGTAGTTGAGGCCATAAAAATATTCGGTCACAAGTCCTGATGCTTTAAGCCCTTCAACACTTTTGTTCAGGTTGTTCATCAGGCCTTCCACAGCAGATTCAGAGATATCAATAGGCGTATAGCAAAAGTTGAGTTTTTTTGATAAAAAGTGTTTTAATAATATTTTGGTTTTTTTTCCATCTCCCGCGCCCAGTTCGATAAGATTAAATGCATCATCTTTAAATACATTGGCTATATCATCTTTTTCTTTTTCCAGAATTTCAATTTCGCACCGGGTGAGATAGTATTCAGGCAGGTTCATGATCTTCTTAAACAGATCCGAACCCACCTCATCATAAATATATTTGCAGGCAAGATATTTGCTTTGGCTCGAAAGACCTTTTTCAACATCATCAGCGAATTTTTCCTCATAATTGGAGTGAAATTCTTGACAGTAGTTTATTTCTTTTGCATGTAGTCTCATAAATATTTTACTTATTTGCACGGTACAAACCGAACAATATTCTTGGATTGAGACACCATCTTTTTTAACATGTCTATGGTGTATTCAATATCTTTTTCTGATGTATCATGGCCCAAAGAAAATCTAAGGGCACAGTGGGCCTCTTCTTCGGAAAGATTCATTGCAAGCAGGGCGTGAGAGGGTTTTGATGAGCCGGATTTGCAGGCTGATCCCGAGGAAAATTGTACACCGCTCCTATCCATATTCAATACAACGGATTCCCCACGATATCCGGGTAATGTCACATTCAAGGTATTGGGAAGTCTTTGTTCCCGGTGTCCGTTGAGACGATAATCCGAAAATAATTCTGAAATACCGTGTTCCAGTTTATCTCTGAGCTTTTCTAAGATTTTCGATTTTTTTGTCATCTGTGGAACATATTCAGCCGCTTTGCCAAAACCGGCGATTCCCAGAACATTTTCTGTTCCGGCCCGAAACCCCCGTTCATGACCCCCACCGTTTATCAGGGGAACAATGATTTTATCGTTTTTGATGTACAATGCACCTACCCCTTTGGGGCCGTAGATTTTATGTGATGATACGGTCAGAAGATCCACGTTCAGATCTGTAACGTCTATCTTTATCTTGCCAAGACCCTGAACCGCGTCACAGTGAAAAAGTGCACCGTATTCATGGGCAATATCCGCCAGCGATCTTATGGGTTGAATTACACCGGTTTCATTGTTTGCCAACATGACACTCACCAGGACCGTATCCTTGTTTATCAAATTTTTGAGGGTTTTGGGTTGAAGTATACCCTGAGTGTCCACAGGCGCGTATACCACGTCGTAATTTAATGATGTGAGCCACCGGCAGGTATCCAGAACCGCAGGGTGTTCAATGCGTGAAGTAATCACTCGCCCGGTTTTATGTAACGCGTACGCCACACCTTTAATGGCCAGGTTATTGGCCTCGGATCCCGAACCCGTAAACACAATTCTTCGAGGCGTCGTATGTAACACCTGAGCAATCTGTCTTCGAGCAGTTTCAACAATTGATTTTGCCCGCCTCCCGGACTCATGGATACTTGACGGATTCCCAAAGTGATCCATTAATGAAACCATGTATTCTTTGACCTGTTTTTTTAAGGGGGTTGTTGCATTGTTGTCCAAGTAAACCGAGCGAGAAGGCGCCTCATGTTTGTTATAGTTCAGTTCTTCTTCCGTGATTTCATCGGGGTCGATAATGGGTCGTGATCTATGGCTATTTACTTTTTGCACATCGCAGAGCAACGATTTGTAAACGGGAAACCCCGATATGGGATCAAACTGGTCCATGTCCGTAAGTTCATTTATATTTACCTTATTCCAGGCTTTTGGGCCGATGGGACTGCCGCATGCATGATTTGCATCAATTGCCCCCGGGATAATATCTTGGGTCACCCGGGCCCGCATGGTTAACGATCCCCTGGGTGTAGAGATGGTCACCATGTCCCCGGTGTTGATATTACGCTTTTTTGCATCCATTTGATTGATCGTCACGGTGGGTTCGGGTCGCTTTCTGCTGAGTTTTTTAATGCCGTGGTGTTGGGTATGAAATCCGGTGCGGGCCCTGCTGCCCGAGTTAAACACCAGTGGAAATTTCTCAACGATGTCTAATCTTGAAAAAGGACTTTCTTTGGGTTCTGTGTATTCGGGCAGTGGGTTATAGCCATATTCATCCAGGATCGTAGAAGAAATCTCAAATTTACCCGAAGGGGTATCAAACCCGGGTTCTCTATCTTTTCGTAAAAGTCCAGAGCGCCACTTTTTATATTCCATCAACCGTGTTTCAAGGGAAACTATTCCTCCGGTCGCTTTGACTTGTTCAAGCGTAAACCCGGATCCTTTGAGTACATGGCGCAACAATTCTTCCTCATTCTGCGGATATAGATCCCCATATCCCAGTCTTTTTGCCAGTTCGGATAGAATAAGGATATCACTCCGAGCTTCTCCAACCGGTTCGATCATTTTTTCTCGGATTCTAAAAAGTGATCCATACACCATGTAAGATTCAACTTCGAAGTAGGTTGCCGCCGGGAGTACAATATCCGCATAAGCCGCATCGGCAGTAAACTGACGATCAATGCAGACTAAAAAATCTAACCCGTTCAATGTCTTTTTCCAAATTGACGGATTGGGCCATGAGGTGATGATGGATCCGCCAAGAATGATTAAAGAACGTATCGGATAGGGATTTCCATTTAACACGGATTCAGGCAACGCAATGGCATGGGCTTCGTCACGATATTTAATGTAAATCGGAAAATGATCACCCCCGATACGGGAGCTGACATCTCCGGGATTTGGAATATGGTCATCCCGGTTGATGGGAAATTGATTGTCTGGCATAAGAAAACAGAGTCCGCCAGGAACATCAAGTTGTCCTGCCAATGCCCATAGAATAAAAGATGCCCGTATGCCTTGCACACCGGTATGGCTGTATTCCATACCGGTATACATGAGTTTGGTGGCACCGTTTGCTTTTGCAAGATCTCTGGCGAGGTTTATGAGGATTGACCGGGGTATGCCGGTAATCTGCTCCACGACTTCGGGTCGAAAATGCTGAACATAACTGGAGAACTCTTGAAATCCTATAGTCCATTCATTGACAAATTCTTCATCGTAAAGTTCTTCTTGGATCAGCACATGGCAAAGTCCAAGTGCGAGCGCTCCATCAGTGCCCGGGCGAATGGGAATCCACAGAGCATCCGTCAGTTTGGCCGTCATTGTTCTGCGGGGATCTATGACAACCACCCGGGCGCCTCTGGATTTTGCTTCCATGATTCGTTTCATATCGATGGGCGGAAGATCTGTTGCGGGATTTGTTCCCCAGACAACAATCAACTCGGAGTTTTCGATATCATTAAACATATCAATGAGCATTTTTCCCATATTCAGGTGGGGCGCGATCATTCCATAGGATACATAACACAGCGCACCCACCCCCATGGTATTTGGAGAGCCAAACGGAAACAATACACTACTGGCTGAAGACACGGCTACACCTTTTGGCTGATAGATATCACAAAATCCCAGTTCGAATGATCCCACACCGGTATATATTGCCGTGGCTTCAGGACCGTGGTTTTTTTTTATCTGCCCAAATTTTTCTACGATAATGTTGTACGCGTCATCCCAAGAAATCGGCTCAAAATCATATGTGCCTTTCGGACCTTTTCGTTTCAGCGGATGTTTTAATCGATTTTCAGAATATATGATGTCAGGGGCATGCTCTCCAATCTTGCAAAGTATGCCCATGGGCGTGCCTTCATCGGGTCGAACCTTGACAATTCGGCCCCGGGCGTCATATTCAGCAACGATCCAGCAGCCTGCACTGCAAATGCCGCATATGCCTTTTTTTTCCTTAACCGGTTTGTTCAAGTTTCTTCTCCTTAAAATAACCTAAACCAAGCGTTTCAAATTTTAAAAGGCAATCAGATGGTCATTATATTCTTCAGGAGGTGATGAGTCCGAAGATATACATTCTCTAAGAACTTTTAGATTTTTTAATATAGGAATTTACATTGTTTATATAGGCTTGGATATCACATTTACTTTCCAATCCCGAGGCCATCATACAGCGAACTTTACCTTAGATGGACCGTTGGGGCCAGGCACGATAATGCATACCGAAAATTCATGCCACGCCGGCATAGGAATTCGGTTCCCATCCATCCAGGAAATACTTATTATTCATGGCTAAGGTATTACGAAATGCCCGTTCCGGCGAGGATGACCATTCCAATATTTTTTTGCCCCAGTACATACGCATGTAGTTATGCATGAATCCGGTATATTTCATTGCCTGCATGGCGCCATTCCAGTAAGGGTCGTGTGTCTTGACGTCTTCCAATTGCCTTCGGGTATAGGTATACGGCCGTCGGTCCTTTCGATGGTCGTCGATCGTCTGTTTTGTCCATTCCGGAATGCAATCGAAATTATCATACTCCGGATGATAATAAACGAAGTTGGTGGCCAGTTCCTGCCGCACGATGAGTTCTTCCAAAAAAGATGCCTTGGCCGAATCCAGATCATGACCGCTTTGTTGATCTTCAGCGCCAGATAGAGCGGGGAGATTTGACCGAAATGCAGATACATGCTCATGTGCGAGATGTCGTCGGTCTGGGGTTGATTGTGATTTTTTTCGTAGTTTTTCAATCTCGCCCGGATAAAATTGCCGAAGATTTTTTTGGCCCGGGATGTTCCTCCTTTGAAAAAGCGGGTCACGTCGGGAACGGTGCCATCAATGTTTAACAATGATAAAATATCCGCCGGTCGTTTCCATTCAAGACCATCAAAAGAATGATTCACGTTAGGATGCTGAACCTTGACCGGCTTGATTTCGATCAGATAATCATCAAGATGTTTTTGTATCTTGGGTCGAAAGGTTCGGGCGGCATATTCGGCTTTGGGGGAGACCGTTTCTAAGGGAACTACCACATCGGATTTCACCTGAGCAACCCTGCAAGAAGCTTTCCGTGCGACCCGGTCTCTCCATAATCTTTGATGTTTGAG
>JASFLX010000183.1:0-6364 GCA_050117895.1 Desulfobacterales bacterium
TTCCGAGAGGTTCACTTAAACTCCGTTTTCGGACACATATCTTCCGGGCACTGTCTCAAAAAATAGTGATCCGTCATTCCGGCTATAAAATCCCTGACAATTTCCTCTTTGCAATGGTTTTCAATATAATCTTCGGACATATCTTTCAGAAAACCTGTAAATATCACCGAAGATCGGTTTTCAGTCTCAATATCATTCAGGTACTTCTCAAAAAGGATTCCAAACAGTTTTTCTATGGTGCCCGTATGTTTTTTGATTTCCGGATTCATGTAAATACGTTCAAGGTTAAAATCCTTGAGCCGCTTTAAGGCGTCAGACACTTCCGGGCTGAAAGCAACATAGCTGTTTTGAAAGCTGTTTTTGATAACATCGGTAACAAGATTATAGACAATAGTCCCGTTGGTATCCCCGAGGATATCCACGCTGTCCCTGGGAAGATCGGATCTTTTGATCATTTTGAGCCGGATGGCGTCTTCTATATCACGACCGATGTAACTGATGGTATCTGCCATCCGGACAACACATCCTTCCAGCGTCATGGGTATGAGTTTAACCCAAGGATCATCCTTTTTAGCCATCATCTCTTTTTCTAATGTTTCAAACGTTTTATTTCTATCCGGTTTAAGCACCTGGTTATGGATTTCTCCGTCATGGCAAAGAATACCGTCCAGAGTCTGCAAACAAAGATTCCACCCGATGCCTTTACATTCCACCTTGTCCAGAAAATGAACACTCTGAACATTATGTTGAAAATAACCGATCCCCTTTGACCGGCACAGTTCTGACAAAAACCTTTCACCGTCATGCCCGAATGGTGTATGCCCGATATCATGGCCCAGAGAAATGGCTTCAATGAGATCATCGTTCAATCCCAGATAACGACCAATGGTCCGTGCAATTTTTGATACCAGTTGAACATGGAGCACACGGTGGGTAATATGATCATTGTGTATAAGATAAAAGACCTGGGTCTTGTCGATATATCGCGTGTAGGCCCGTGAATGCAGAATCCGATCTACATCCACAGAAAATTTCAGACGATACCCTTCCTCTAAACGCACCTCACGAAACCGTCGCACTCCTGCGACACTCAACGTAGCAATTGGAGATAAAATTTCCGTTTCCCGCTGTTTCAGAGCGACACCGAGCGCATTGAGGTTTTCTTCATCAAATCTGGCCATTTTCTATCATGCTCTCCATGAGTTTAATGTAATCTATCCCCGCCTTTCTGAATCCTTCTTTACCAAATTTCATGTTGGCTTCCAGAACATACAGATTTTTATCATGCTCAATGATATCGATGCCCACATCGTCCCAACGGCATCTTTGGGCGGTATCAAGGGCAAAATCAAGAACCTTTTTGGGTACAGGATCCAGACTGATGGTTGCTCCCACGGCAACATTACTTCTAAATTCACCCGGAGGTGCAATGCGCCAGTAAGCATGAACGACCCGATCCCCGATAACAACAACCCTTATATCGCGATCTGACGGCAGGTATTCCTGAATATAGGCTACATTCGTCCGGCTGATATAGGATTCCAGATCTTCTCGATTCCGAATAAGGTAAACCCCTCTTCCCATGGCCGATCCCCGTGGGATTTTGCCGATAAAGGGAAATTGAAAATGCTCGCAAATAGAAGCCTTCTGGCGTTTTCCATAAAAAACCCGGGTCCTGGGATGCGGTATTTCGAGAAGATTAAACAGGGCGGTCTGCTTGATCTTGTCCTGAACACATTTATAATTATGATAACTGGGAAAGGTTTTTTTCCCCACGGCATCGAACAATTCGGCATAGAAAGAGGTGGGATAGTATATCTTTTCAGCATTTCGAATAAGATCCGCCTCCGTACGGCTGTAATTTGAAAAATTAGGTTGCACCCCCAACGTTATTACATTTTTACACTTTTTAAGCCGTGCTTCAAGGGCGATGACTTTTTTAACGTTTTTCATTACGATCAAACAGCCTCATAATGATATCTCGGCTCCGTTCGGTATGACTTCCCGGCCAGTATATCCGCCGGCATCGGCCGCATGTCTGAAACATATCGCAGGTTTGCCAGATATAGTCGGGCACATTCCCCTGCACAGAATCCTTGTCCACCGGCTGGATACGGGTGTTACACCGGATGCATCTTGAAAACGGAAGCGTATCCGTATAAACAATCCCCAGCGTGTGAATCACCTCTTTGAGCTGCTCAAACGGATGGTTTGAAGTTATAAAAATAAACTCTTGCGACAATTTGCCGTTGCGGACCCGCTCGGTGCGGGTGAGCAGAATACGTTTTTTTCTCCCCGAATCCATGGCTTTTTCAACTGAAAAGCCGGGCTCATAAGATGTATCAAAGCCAAGAATCCTCAACCATTTTGCCAGTTTGCCCAGCGTAGGCTCCGCAGCAAAGCATATGTCACTCTTGCTGTTCATTTGTCACTGACACCTGAACCCTGCACCCCTTTTCTACTCCGGCGGTGTCAACACAAACAGTGGCGGTGAAACCGAAACGCCGGCCCAGTATCTGTCAACATCGAGCTGAAAACCCGAACCGTCATCGGTTGAAAACACCAGACGCGAAGGGACCCGATATCCGTTTATATCCTGCATTTTTTTAAATTCCGCCCGATATTTTAGATCGCCGGTAAAATAAAAATTTTCCACCATGCATACCTGTTTTCTGTCGGCATCCAAGTATATCTTCTGACAAATGTTCCCCCATCCCTTTTTTAGAACCAGGATATACCCATCTTCATGTGCACAAGGCTCCTTATGAGTCGATACGGCAGTGTGGCCATTTGAAGTAAAATCGGACAGGCCATCGGGGGGAGGACTGTTTTTTATAACAACGGCAGAATCATAATGATTGACAGAAACACGACCGGCCAGAATATTAACGATATCGTCGGATTTCACGGGGATTGAAAAGAATTTTTTCATTGTGGAATTTCCGGAGCGCCGTTTATAAAATTTACCCTGTGTATGATTTACGAGATAGAGCCACTGGCCGTCAGATGCAACGCTTATCACGGGTTGTCCCGAAACGCTTCGAAGGGCAATACGGAGTCTGTCCGGTATGGATCCGACCCACGCCACGCGGCTGGTGAGATCTTTTTTTTCATTTTCCAAAAATGTTATCCTGCCGACACCTTTGAAGGTTTTAAGATGAAGATTTTGATTTTTCAGATACGAAATAAGTTCCCCGGCTTCAGATAACCCCTTAAGGTCCCCGGGTTTTTCCGGAATACGTGATGTAACGGTGCTGCAGGATGAAAATAAAAAGATGCCGATGAAAATACTTGTTACAAGGTGCCGGGTGTATGCTGGGGTTTTCATTTACCGGATAATCCCTGTATTTTTTTCTCAAGATCATCTCTGTCTTTTTCTTTTTTCAACAACGAACGTTTGTAGAATTGAAGCGCTTTTTTCTTATCACTTATCTTCAGGTATATATCTCCTAAATGCTCTAGGATAATCGGGTCGTCAGGCACAAGGCTTACCGCTTTTTCCAGATATTTCAATGCTTTGTCAAAAAGTCCTTTCTTATAGTATACCCACCCAAGGCTGTCGGTGATATAACCGTCATCCGGCTTTTGTTTTAACGCCGCCTTGATAAGACGTTCGGCCTCGTCCAGATTCTCCCCAAGCTCTGCATAGGTATAACCGAGATAATTCAATGCATTGGCATCTTTTTCGTCAAGACTTATCACCGTCTTCATCTCTTCAATGGAAGCTTTTTTCTTTCCCCACTTGTCATAAACAACGCCCAGGCGAAAACGAAGCCTTGTATTATCAGAATCAATCATAAGTCCCTGTTTAAGAACGATTTCAGCTTTTTGGAATTCCCCTTTATCTTCATAAAATGAACCCAGATAGAGTAAAATCTCAGGATCATCAGGTAATTTTTTAATGACATCTTTTAAAAAATGTATGGCTTCCTCAATTTTTTTCTGTTCCTGGTATAAAAAAGCAACATGAACCACGGCTTCTTTATAAAAGCCGGAATCCGGCACCACTTTTTTAAAAGACATGATGGCTTTGTCTTTATCTTTTTTCCCATCAAGAGCCACCCCGCTAATGAAATGAAGCTCTGAACTTTCCGGCGCACCCTTTAACATGCCTTCAAGGATAATGACTGAGGCATCATATTTCTTTGGATTTAAATAACGCTTAACCAACTCTCTTATGACTTCCTTTTGAGAAATGCTTCTTGCACCCAGATCCTTAAAAATCTTTTCTGCATCCTCCGTCATTCCCTTTTGATGATAATAATATCCGAGTTCCATAGCGGCTCTTATATTTTTGGGATTTCTTTTCAAAAGATCCAAGTATAACTGAACAATTTCCTTTTCTTTGCCCAAAGTTTTGTAAAGCTTGATCAGTTCATAACGCGGTTCCTCGAGATCGGGTTTCATTTCTATGGTTTTTTTAAATTCTTTTACAGCTCCGGCAGTATTATTTTGCTCTGAAAATATTTTTGCTATAAAGAAATGCCCCACATAGGATTCCGGAAAATTTTGAATAAGCCGGTCATAAATTTTTAACGCCCTGCTCAGTTTCTTTTCCTGCATATACAGACCGCCCAAAAGCAAATATATATTTTCTTGTTTCGGATCGATGGCAATAATTTTTTCATACACCGCTTCAGCATCATCCAACTGATTAAGCCCCTGCTTGAGTCTCCCATACATGATAAGAGCCTTAAGGTTCTCAGGTTCTTTCTCTACAATTTTTTCAACAATACTTAACGCCCTCTGGTTCTCTTTTAAATGAAAGTAAAGGGTGGCCAGCTCCAACCGCAGATAAGCAGATTCAGGATCCGTTTCAATGGCTTTATTGAGATATTGAATTGCTTTATCATAGTTACCTGTTCTCCGCTGTAACTGTGCCTCTGTAAAGTAGTAATAACGGCTCTCCGGAACAAGCGAGTCTTCTGCCGTCTCGTCCAAGCTTTTACTTAATGAATGAGCCGCCTTTTTATAAGGAAAACAACCGAAAAAAAATAAAATAACCATAACCGCAATGGTCAGGTGTATCGCTTTGGATTTCATTTCAAAAATGTCCTGTTTCAATCAAATCCTTTAACCCTGTCAAAAAAATCAAAGTCCGGAATTTCACGTTTAAAAAACTCTCTCAATTTTTTGATAATATTCTTTTCAACCTGGCGGACACGCTCTCTTGATATCTGGTAGCGGTCGCCGATCTCCTGCAACGTAGCAGGAGTGTCTGAAAAAATACGCTGTTCAAAAATTTCAAGCTCTCTGGGAGTCATGGTTTTTTTAAACTCGGCAACCTTAGTATGTAAAAGGGTCTCGATCTCCTTTTTTGCCATCTGATCTTCCGTAGATTCGACTTCCGTGTTTAACAACTCAACTCTTTCCGTATCTGAATCATCCTTTAAGGGAGCATCCAAAGAAACATCCCAGCCGTCAAGCCTCTGGTCCATATCCACAATTTCACGCTCGGACACCCCCAGTCTTTCTGACAAAAGTTTGGTTTTAGGATCAAAACCCTGATCAATCAGTTTCTGCTTCTCTTTTTTAAGCTTAAAAAAGAGTTTTCGTTGCCCTTGGGTGGTCCCTATTTTCACAAGGCGCCAGTTGTCCATAATAAATTTTAAAATGTAAGCCTTTATCCAGAATGAGGCATAATATGAAAATTTGACATTCTTGTACGGATCAAATTTTTTAACTGCCTGCATGAGCCCTATATTCCCTTCCTGAATCAGGTCCAAAAGATTCTGCATCCATACTCGCTGAAATTCGAGAGCGATTTTTACCACAAGTCTGAGGTTGGCGGTCACCAGAATATACGCAGCCTCGGTGTCACCATCTTCCATAACTCGTTTGCCGAGCTCTATTTCCTGCTCTCTGGTGAGAAGCTTGTGCTTGCTTATTTCCGAAAGGTAGCGCTGAAGCGGGTCGAACTTAACAATAGCGGTATCATCAGAACGATGTTCCTGCTTTTCATCTTGGTCTTTATATCTGACAGTACGGCTTTGGTCCTTTTTTGTTCTTCGAACTTTCTTTTTTTTATTCAATTTACTCATACGAATATTTGGCACTCTCGTTAAAAATCAGTAAAGGGCCTTTTTCGAACGTTTAACGTTTTAGGTGTTTGGTTTTATATTTTTGTTAAAACATAATTTACAATAAGCCAAGATGTAATGATCTCGAGCTTTGATAAATTCAACAATATTTTATGGACATACAAACAAGCATATGGTATTCAAAAATTTTCTTATCCTTTTGCGCCTGTAGCTCAGCCGGATAGAGCAACGGACTTCTAATCCGTAGGTCGCAGGTTCGAATCCTGCCAGGCGTACCATTAATTTCAAGGGGTTACGGAATTTCAGCCATAACCCCTTTTTTT
>JASFLX010000184.1:0-6244 GCA_050117895.1 Desulfobacterales bacterium
AATTCAAGTCGGGTTACCGAAATAATCAGCGGCAGGTCCAGCAACTTTCCAACCACACTATCGGAAATGCGGACATTGGTTTTAAGGAAAATGATGTTCATTTTTCCGGTCTCTTCCTGGCCCAAATGCATCTGGTCGATGATAATTTTTTTACTGCCGAGAAGAGTTGAAAAACTTCCAATAGCCCCCGGCTTGTTCAGCGTATATATCAGCGCCAAATGACCTTCGGGGATCAGCTCAAGACGAAAATTATTAATGGTTACGATCCGAATTTTATTCCTTCCGAATAGGGTTCCGGATACCATATTTGTAACCTTGGGCGTGGTCACACGGACGGTAATCAGGTTGATATATTCTTCGGACGAATCACTGATGATCTCTTTGACGGTTATCCCTCTTTCCTTTGCGAGGACCTGGGCATTGACGAAATTGACATCATCCTTAACCACAGGGGCCAGCAAACCTCTCAACACGGCTATGGACACCGGTGACAGGTCAAGTCCCTTAAAATCTCCGGCATATTCAATAGAAACTTCTTGAATGGGCCCTCGAATCAACTGGGTCTGGAGACTGCCGATATGATTGGCAAGGGTCAATAGGGGTTTCAGTTTTTTCAGCAGATCACCGGTCACCGACGGAACATTAACGGCGTTCAGGATGGTGTCATACTTGAGATAATCAATAATCTGTGCGGCCACATCAACAGCTACTTTAGTCTGGGCCTCCCGGGTGGAAGCACCGAGATGAGGCGTACAAATCAGACGTTCATGCTCAATTAACGGGCATATGCCGGGAGGTTCACTTTCAAAGACATCCAATGCAGCACCGGCAACTTTCCCGGACTGCAAGGCGGCATAAAGTTCATCCTCGTCAACAATCCCTCCCCTGGCGCAGTTTACGATCATGACCCCGTCTTTCATCTGCTCGAAGGCCTCCTTGTTCAGCAAACCGGTTGTTTCCTTAAACTTGGGGACATGCACCGTGATGTAATCGGATCTGCGGTATAGATCTTCAAGTGAAACACTTTCAAATCCGGCTTTTTCAATCTGATCGGGCGTTACATAAGGATCGTGAACAATGACCTTCATTTTCAGACCCCGAGCGCGATCGGCAACGATAGAGCCGATTTTTCCATATCCGATAACTCCGAGGGTTTTATTGAATATTTCTCTCCCCTGAAGTTTTTTCTTATCCCAGCGTCCGGCCTTCAATGATGCGGTTCCTTCGGGCACATTGCGCGAAAGTGCCAGGAGCATGCCGATGGAATGCTCGGCGGTTGTAATGACATTGCCGCCGGGTGTATTCATGACAATGATTCCGCGCTTGGTTGCTGCCGGAATGTCCACATTATCCAAACCGATTCCCGCACGACCCACAACTTTAAGTCGCGTTGCGGCGCCTAAAAGATCCTCTGTAACCTTCGTTGCACTCCGGATAATAAGGGCGTCATATTCTCCGATAACGCTTTTAAGCTCATCCGGGGTCAGTTCGGTTTTGACATCAACGTCAATCCCGTCTTCTTCCTGCAACATCCGGATGCCGGCTTGTCCCAGGTTATCGCTGACCAACACTTTCATGAAATTTCTCCTCAGTCAGGCTTTTTTTCTTATAAAGCCTACCCCTTATTTAAATAAAATCCAGTTAATCTTTTATACTGTAATTTGCCAGTCCGGGTAAAGCTCATCCCATTCCTCATAAATCCGGCCGGGGTCACGGCGAAGATCCAGACGATTTGATTTCTCAAAAGCCGCCCGGGCGATCTTAAATTCAGCCTCGGTAATGTTGCCTTGCTCAAACAGGATCTCCGCAGCCTCAAACGTTTCATTTGCCTCCCTCGGAATTACCCGGACCAGACCTTGGTCAAATGCCTGCAAGAGTGCCTTCCTGAGTTTTTCCGACACATGACCTCTCTTCTGTCCGGACTTGACCGTCGCATTTTTGCTAAGGTAGCACACCCGGGAGCCGTCGGATATCAGTTGTTGATTATCTTCATCCCAGCTCATATTCGACGGAACAATGAGGATGCCCCGCTTTGCAAGGCTCTTGAAATTGATAAAAACCGGTTCGTACTTGGTATAAGAATCCGGGTACCCCCTCTGAGCTTGAGCCCCGCCCGGACCGGTAACCAGGGCGAAACAGATAGAAATTTGATCCTGACGCACATCCGGAAAAACCGCATCAAGCCGGCCATCGAGTGCGGCAACAATCAGTTCTCCCATATTCTTAAGCCGCCGGGCAACAACCTGCATTTCGGGTTCACCGGCCCGAATATTCATTTCGTAAACAAGGATATCCACGGGTTCCCCGGTAACCGGATCCATAGATACGCGGCAGCCCGGATAAAGAATACACGGCCGGAGAATACCCCCCTTTTTCATCTGCTTCACAAAAGGACGGATCACTTTATCGCCCACCAATTTAATAAGATCGGGTGTCTCGGCGGGGTGCATACCGATTGCAGCCATACCCCCGGTAACCGGGTTGGTCTGGCTGGGGGGCCCTTCAAAGCGAAGCGGATAATCCATGGCCGTTGGAAGAATGCAATAATTGCCCTTTCCGTCAATGAGGGCAGTAAAGCTGATCTCGATTTCGGATTTCCAGGCTTCAATCAAAAGCGGCCATTTATTGTCTCCGTGAAGGTTTTTGTAGTTTTCGCTATAATTTTTCAGCAGTATATTCCAGACATCGAGAATGTCTTCAACCCGGAAAACCGGTCGGGAACCTTTGCCGCCCGCACTGTAAGGATACTTGAAAACCGCACCGCCATGGTTGCGCATGAACGGAGTAACAATGCTCTTAATTTGCTGCAGGTCTTTTGCATCCGCCACCTTGAAAGGGGCGACCGGCACGCCGGCTCTTCTCATCCAGATCTTTGCCTTAACCTTATCCCCTTCAATGAACGCCGCTTCCTTTGTCAAACCGATGACCCGATCCCCATAACCCGAATCAATGAGTTCATTTACGATGCCTTCATAAATCAGATCTTCAGGCATAATCACAACACAGTCTATTTCTCCGTTCTCAAATGCCGTTATGATGGCGGATTTATAATCATCAACTGAGTTGCCTGCAACGGGAAAAATTTTCACGGCCCAATCTTTTTTTCCCCTGACAGCGTCCAGTACCGGGCCCATACCCGTCATGCCCTTAATTATAGCGCCGATAAACTTCTCTTTTTCAACGGTTGATACCGTATAGGCGCACATACATGTCCTGCCGTCCGGTCCCACAAAGCCGATCGTCTTTTTCGCCATAGCATTCCTTCCTTAAACTAAGTCTAATTATAAGCTATCTCAAAATAGTCTTTTGGCCCAACCTCGGCGTTGGGTCCTCGTTTTAAATCCTCGACATACTTGAGTATGCCTGTCGGAGATCCCGTGATGTTTTCGGGGCGGGTTAAAACTCGGTCCCGCCTGCCCCGTAGGTAGGAACTATCGTACTGGGGTTAAATGTTTACCCCGGTGAATGCGCAGCCGATTCAACCGGGGCAGCGCATATTTCTCTGGGGTCAATCTGCGGAATTAAAAAACTCCCCCACCCCTGAACTAACCCGAATTAATTCTATTCCTCAATTTACCAGAACAATGAAATGTAACGACCTTCCTAGGTGCCAGCATTAGATCTTCGCCCGTAGCTGGATTTCTGCCCCTTCGTTCCTTCTTTTGCTTTACACAAAATTTTCCAAACCCGGAGATCAAAACATCCTCACTGGATTCCAGTTTGCTTTTGATGATCTCTAAAAGAATTTCAACAATTTCCGAGGATCTGTTCCGGGTGAAACCGATCTGATTGTGGATTGATTCTACAATCCGAGCTTTTGTAAGTGCCATTGCGAGTCGCTCCTTTCTTTCCTATAAAATCCAAGATAGTACTGCAGTTCCAAAGATTATTGAAAGAATTCCAAATAGTCTGTATATTTAATCTGATGCTGAATTAAGATATCCATCAATGAGTTCATCGTACCGGTTTTTTGGAATTAAAAATATAACCCCTGCTTCAATGATAGCCAGAAGTCCGATGATTCTTATAAACCTATATTCCCTGTTCCGGTGGTTTTTGTCAAGATTTGATTTTACACACTGTGCTGTTTTTCTTGAATATTCTTGACAAATAAATTTATGGGGGTAAGCTGAGTAAAGATTTTCGAATTTTTCCTGAAATCGACAGGAAAAAAAGGGGGTTGAATATTACCGTAGAAGTTTGGTGAAAGAAGACTTTGACTGCAGATAACTACTTATAAATCCATAAAAAAACATTGAAAAATACCTGTCCATCTTCAAATGTCCCGGTTCAGGAACCCCGGCCTGCTGTCTGGGATTTCAGGCCCCTGTTTTACCCCCGGACCGTGGCGGTCATCGGAGTGTCCCTGGATCGTCACCGCCATCCGGCCAACGTTATTTTTAACAAAATCCATCTGCGCTACCCGGTGGATGTCTTTCCGGTCAATCCGCGCGGCGGGGAACTGTTCGGCCAGAAAGTGTATACCGGTATCCGGGAAATTCCCGGTGCCGTCGACCTGGCGATTATCGTTGTTCGAGCGCAATATACCTTAGATACCCTCAGGGCTTGTATTGACGCAGGGGCGGCCGGAGCCACGATCATTTCCGGAGGGTTCGCCGAGGTCGGACGTCTGGATTTACAGCAGCAACTGGCCGAACTGGCCCGGAAGCACGGTTTTCCCTTTATCGGGCCCAATTGCCTGGGCTTTTACGTTCCCGGTTGTATGGACACCTTTTTTATCCCCAGTGAACGGATGATCCGGCCCGAGGTCGGCAAGGTGGCCTTGATCAGTCAAAGCGGCGGAGTTCTGGTCGATCTGATGACCAAATTCGCCGAACAGGGGGTCGGCTTTTCCCTGGGGGTCAGCATCGGCAACAAAGCGCTTATCCGGGAGTTGGACCTCCTCAGGTATCTGGCCAAGGATCCGGACACCGGGGTCATCGCGTTTTACATCGAGGGGTTTGCCCGCGGCGAGGGGCGTGAATTTGTAAGGGCCGCCCGCCGGTGCGCCAAACCGGTGATCGTTTTGAAAGCCGGCAAAACCCGAGAAGGTATCCGGGCCGTCTCCAGCCACACCGCCTCCATGGCCGGCGACTATAAGGTCTTCTCAGCCGTGATGGCCCAGCACGGCATTGTGGAAGCCGATAACGAGCTCGAACTGATTTCTTTTTGCGAAGTCTTGAGTTGTTATCAAGAGTCTATAGACGGCCGGGTGGGCATTATCAGCAGCAGCGGCGGGCATGGATCCCTGGCCGTGGACATCTGCAGCCGGCACGGCTTGTCCATTCCCGCCATCGATTCACG
Organism: Desulfobacterales bacterium; assembly: GCA_050117895.1. Taxonomy (GTDB): domain Bacteria; phylum Desulfobacterota; class Desulfobacteria; order Desulfobacterales; family UBA11574; genus S5133MH16. The sequence goes on from JASFLX010000184.1 coordinate 5,305, forward strand.
GAAACAGGCCGAGATTCGCGCTGACCTGATTCCCAGCGTTCAGCCCATTGCATCTCTGGGCAATCCCATCGATCTCACCGGCAGCGCCACCGACAGTGACTTTCTGGCCGTCGCCCAACACCTGGCCCGGTCTCCGGATCTCGACTGTATTATTCTGCTTTTGCTTCCGTACTCGCCGGAGATCACCTCTGATATTGGCGCCCGCCTTAGCCAGGTCTGCAAGCAAAACAACAAACCCCTGGTGGCCTATGTTCCCCATGTGGATCGATACCGGATGCTCATCGAAGGGTTCGAATTCAACGGGGTTCCGGTGTCCCCGTCCATCAAAGGGGCGGTGTTGATGGTCGAAGCCCTGCGAAGGAGCCGGCCATGCTGAACACCCAAATCAAAACCGTCCTGGATGCATCCCGAACGCGGGGATGGGTCAGCGAACCCGATGCCAAAGGTCTGCTGGCTGCATCCGGATTGACCGTGCCGCGTTTTACCCTTGTCACCGACCCCGGCAGGATTCAATCCGCCGCCCAAAGCATCGGGTTTCCCCTGGCGGCCAAAGTGGTTTCATCCCAAATTCTCCATAAGTCGGATTACGGCGGCGTGAAAACGGGCATCTCTACCATGGAGGAACTGACGGCCGTATTTGAATGGTTTGGCCGATTGGACGGCTTCGAGGCGATGCTGGTCGAGGAGATGGTCCCCGGCCTGGAAATGATCATCGGTGCTAAAATCGACGATCAATTCGGACCGGTGGTCATGCTGGGCATGGGTGGCACCGGCGTGGAAATATACCAAGATATCAGTTTTCGCATGGCGCCGGTGAACCCCGAGGATGTGGCATCCATGATCACGTGCCTCAAGGGCGGCCGCCTGCTTTCCGGATACCGGGGCGGCGTTGTCGTCAATCGCGACGAACTGACCCGAACCCTGATCTGTTTTTCTGAAT
>JASFLX010000185.1:0-6223 GCA_050117895.1 Desulfobacterales bacterium
ACACAGCCTCCTTAGCAATTTGATGAGCAAATTCAATTGGTTGTTCTTTATCATTATAAGTATAACGGATAGACCCGGCTATTACTTGCGGGCGTCATCAAAATCGGGCATGTTGTGCCCGTTTTTTTCCCCGGTTTGGTTGTTTTGAATATGATTTTTTACAATAATTTCTTTGTTTTCAAGTGCCATGCGAATGCTGTCGAGAATTCCATTGATAAAAGCACCTGATTCCTTGGTGCCGAATTTCTTTCCCACGTCAATCGCCTCGTTGATAGACACTTTATATGGAATATCATGGCAGTAAAGCAGTTCATATACGGCAACTCTCATGGTGTTTCTGTCAACGCAGGACATGCGGCTGAGCTTCCAGTTGTCGGAAAATCGTTCAAGGATCGAATCGATTTCACCTTTGCCCTGAATAACACCGTTTACAAGCTTAAGAAAAAAGGGAAGCATTTTTCTTGGAGGAGTAAAATTGCTGCAGAAGTTTTTCAAAATCTCATTTGAGTCATTCTGGCTCATATCCATATAAAAGAGGGCCTGCATGGCGAGTTCTCGTGACTTGCGACGGTTTCCCATGGTTATGCCCGGTCGACAACCTCAATCAAATTTGCCATCTCAACGGCAGCTATTGCAGCATTCCATCCTTTATTTCCGGCTTTTGTTCCGGCACGTTCGATGGCCTGTTCGATGGTGTCGGTTGTCACAATGCCGAAGATCACCGGAATTTCAGAATCAAGACTGACCATGGCGATCCCTTTGGACACTTCAGCACTAACATAATCAAAATGTGGCGTTGCCCCCCGAATCACGGCACCCAGACAGACAACGGCGCTATATCGACCCGTTGCCGCCATTTTTTTGGCCATCAACGGTATTTCAAATGCACCGGGAACCTTCACAATTTCTATATCTTCGTCTCGGGCACCGGATCGCAATAGTCCGTCTACGGCACCCTCTTTTAGTCTGTCGGTGATAAAATCATTAAAACGGCTTACCACAAGTGCAAATTTTTTGCCCTCTGCCAGCAGGTTCGCTTCTAAAATTTTTGGCATTTATGTTCCTCCCGGTTTACAAAGTAAAAATCTTGGCCCCAAAGAACCTGGTTTTAGTTGCTCCCTGGAACGGATTAGTATTACGGTACATTAAGTGAAAATGATCTAAAATGTCTAAAGTGCCTAAAGTTAAGGAAAGCGCTTTTAGCGCAAGTCAGTTTTTATTTAAATTGGCAGTATAAATGTACATACAATAACTTTTGCTCTCTTGAGTTCACTTCAAACTTAAGGCAAAAAGACCATTTATGGATGGACACGAGTCAGGGTATTGTATCAATGTTTAACAGATGCCCCATTTTTAGCTTTTTGCATTCCAGATAACACCGGTTATATTCATTGGGCTCAATTTCAATCTTTATCTGCTCAACGATACTGAGTCCATATCCATCAAGTCCGACAACTTTTTTGGGATTGTTTGTAAGGAGTCTCATCTTTTTAACTCCCAAATCAACAAGAATCTGTGCACCGATGCCGTAATTTCTCAAATCAGGCTTGAATCCCAGTTCTTCATTGGCTTCAACCGTGTCAAGGCCGTTATCCTGGAGAGCATATGCTTTTAATTTATTCACAAGGCCGATCCCTCTTCCCTCCTGGCGGATATAGAGCAATACTCCGGATCCTTCCTTTTCAATCATTTTCATGGCCTTATGTAGCTGTTCTCCACAGTCGCAACGGAGTGAACCGAAAATATCTCCTGTCAGACATTCCGAATGAACCCGAACAAGTACAGGCTTACTGGAATCGATTTCACCCTTCACCATGGCGATATGAAGCAACTCATCCACATCATTTTCATAAACAATGGCTTTGAAATCTCCGGCAATGAAAGTGGGGACAACCGTTTCCGCTGCTCTTCTTACAAATGATTCGGTGCGCATCCGGTATTCAATGAGATCGGCGATGGTACATATTTTAATATTGTGTTCTTTGCTAAATTTTTCCAAAGCCGGCATTCTGGCCATGGTACCGTCCTCATCCATGATTTCACAAATTACACCGGCAGGCTTTAAGCCGGCAAGACGCGCCAGATCTATGGAGCCTTCCGTCTGGCCGGCGCGTACCATCACTCCGCCTTCTCTTCCCCTCAAAGGGAATACATGTCCGGGCCGGACAAGATCGCTGGGTTTGGCATTATCTGTTACGGCCGTAAGGATTGTGGTGGCACGGTCCGCAGCGGAAATACCTGTGGTTACGCCGCATCGAGCCTCGATGGATACGGTAAAACCGGTCTGAAACCGCGATGTATTGTTGTCCACCATCAGCGGGAGGTCGAGGGAGTCGATCTTTTCTCCGGTCATGGAGAGGCAGATAAGTCCCCGACCGTATTTCGCCATGAAATTAATGGCTTCAGGTGTAACCGCTTCAGCAGCCATGGTAAGGTCGCCCTCATTTTCTCGATCTTTATCATCAACGAGAATGACCATACGTCCGGCCCTTATTTCTTTAATAGCATCTTCAATGGATATAAGTGACATTATAAATTAGTTTCTCCTTAATATAAGTTAGTTCGCTTCGCTCACAATTGGAATGTTGGAATACTGGAATACTGGAATATTGGGTTCTGGGAAAATGGAAAGTTGGGTTATTGTAAAATTCCTCTTGACAGGAATTAAATAGAGGAATGTCATCTTCTTTAAATCATCATTCCAATATTCCATCATTCCAATATTCCATGTCCGAGTTAAAAATATAAGTCTAAAAAATACATTTATTTTCGATAAATTGTAGAATTTCCGAGACGTAAAATTAGGCAATGGATTTAAATAAAACCCGTTTTGGCCAGAAATTGCTTATCTATGGACCGCCCGGTTTGATTTTTTTTATTATGGCTTTGGTTTTCTGTGACAAAGCGTTCGACATACTTTCCGATCATGTCCGTTTCAATATTGACGAAATCCCCGACCTTGCCGAGTATTATGGTTGTCAATTTTGCAGTATGCGGGATAATACTGACATCAAAACTGGTGCGATCACAGTTATTGATGGTAAGGCTGATGCCGTCCACCGCAATCGAGCCTTTTTTTATCAAGTACCGTGAACAGGACTCAGGAACGCTGATCGTAACAATTACGGCATTGCCTTTGTTTTGTTTTTGCTTTATGGTTCCCATGCCATCGATATGTCCTGAAACAAGATGACCGTCTATGCGTCCGGAAAAACGAAGCGCACGTTCAAGGTTCACCCGATCTCCGATCTTTGCCCTGCCAAAAGTTGTTTTTTCCAGCGTTTCAGGCGATGCATCAACTTGAAAACGTTGGCCATGGATCTTAACTACCGTCAAACAAACACCGCTAATTGAAATACTGTCTCCGATTTTGGTTTGCTCAAGAACAAAATCCGCGTTAAAAGCAAACCGTTTTCCCTGGCCTTCGGACCGTATTTCAATAATAGTTCCCAGACCTTCTATGATTCCTGTAAACATAAATAATAAAATGGACGATGTTTGTTAAATCTAACTTATTCAATCGATTGATAATGCAAACAAATTCGGCCTAGACGAAGTTTTTGAAGGTTTACTTTTTTTGAAATCTAATCAGAATCTTATGCTTTTATTCGTCTGTTATTGGCATACTGATATTGATAATAAGGTCTCAATACCTCATTGTAAACATCCCCGATTATCTTTTTCTAAAATAGTAAAGCCTGTCTTTAGTTTATGTCCATCCAGAAATAGTAGATTTTGGTTTCCGGCAAGGCCCGAGCGAGTTTTCAACCTCCCCGAAAACATCACGGGATCTCCGACAGGCATAGCGCGCTATGTCGAGGATTGAAAACGAGCGAGAACGCCGCCGGGGGCTGAAAGATGCCATTTATGGATGAACACTAGTTGTGATTACTTATCAATATACCCTTGGATCATGACATCCTTGCCGAATTGTCTGACAGAAATATCTTTCACCGGTATGCAATTTTTCATTAAATCCGCACCCTGTCCTTTACAGATCGGCACACCATCATCTCCGCCAAGAATTTTGGGGGCGAAAAAAAAGAAAATTTTTTCAACAATTCCGGCCGACAGGGCTGATGCAATAACCCGGCTGCCGCCTTCTATGAGGAGACTGGTTATACCCAATGCCCCCAAGCGGTCCATAAGGATATCAAGATCGATCAAACCGTCCTTGACGGGTGACTCAATAATCTTTGCACCCCGTTGTTCTATTCGAGCTTTTTTATCTACTGAAACCGAATGACCGGTTATAATAATGGTATCAGAATCAGAATCAAGCCTCAACAGTCTGGCTTTTTCAACAATTTTAAGATGGGTATCGAGAACAATCCTTACGGGATCCAGGCCCTTTAGGCCTCCAAGACGCTTTTCCAAACGAGTTGTTAGACTGGGGTCATCTTTTTCTACCGTATGAATGCCCACCATAATAGCGTCCACGGCATGCCGAAGCCGGTGGACAAATTTTCTCGCTTCTTCACCGGTAACCCACCGGGAATCCCCTGTTCTTGTTGCAATTCTCCCGTCCAAAGTGGCAGCACATTTGATGATGGTAAATGGACGATTTGTCTGAACGTATTTAATAAAAATTTCATTAAGTCTTTTGGCCCGGTCCTCATAAACTCCCGTTTTGATATCAATTCCCCGGTTTTTTAAATAATCTATGCCCCCTCCCTTAACTCCCGGATTGGGGTCATGCATCGCAACAACGACCCGTTTGATGCCGGATGTAAGAATCTTTTCGGTGCAGGGAGGTGTTCGTCCCGTATGATTGCAAGGCTCAAGGGTTACATAAAGGGTTGCTCCTTTTGCCAACGCTCCGGCATCATTTATGGCATTGACTTCGGCATGCGATTTCCCCGCAGCATGATGGTATCCTTTTCCGACGACTTTCCCGTTTTTAACAACAACGGCACCGACCATGGGGTTGGGAGAAGTAAAGCCCTCTCCCTTTTTTGCAAGGCCAAGTGCCAGTCGCATGAAATATTCGTCGTCCATTATCTCCCGGCTATCGACTTAATGTTCGCTCAAAAGGCTTTTGAGCTCAGAAACAAAATCGTTTACATCTTTGAATTCTCTATACACGGATGCAAATCTTACGTATGCAACATCGTCTATTTCATGAAGTTTGGCCATGACTTTTTCGCCAATTTTGTGGGAAGGTATCTCTTTTTCCCCGGTTTCTCTAAGATCTCGTTCCAGCTCATCAAGAAATTCTTCAATAATATTAACGCTTATATTTCGTTTCTGACAGGCTTTTTGGATGCCTGAACGTAATTTTTCTCTGGAAAAAACTTCACGACGCCCATCTTTTTTAATAATCATGACAGGGATTTCTTCGATATGCTCGTAGGTTGTAAATCGTCTGGTGCATACTAGGCATTCCCTGCGCCTGCGAATGACGTTCCCATCCTTGCTCAATCTAGAGTCGATAACTTTGTTGTTAATTTCTCCACAAAATGGACATTTCATGAATTCCTCCCTGCTAACCGGCATCAAAATGAATTAAGTCAATACCTGCTTCCGTTAACATTTCTTTTGACATGGCATCTGCATATCCGGAATGATAACAAATTTGCTTTATTCCGGCGTTGATGATCATTTTAGCACATATGGAACATGGTATGTTCGTACAGAAAAGAGTCGCATCCTTTATGCAAACACCGTGATAGGCGGCCTGAATAATCGCATTCTGCTCAGCGTGTATCCCCCGGCACAGTTCATGTTTTTCCCCCGATGGCACGTTCAGTTCTTCACGCAGGCATCCGATCTCGAGACAGTGTTTAAGGCCGGTCGGGGCGCCGTTATAGCCGGTGGACAGAATTCTTTTATCCTTTACAATCAAAGCACCCACAGCCCGCCGGAGACATGTAGAACGTTTGGCCACAAGAAACGTAATATCCATAAAATAGGTTGGCCACGAAGGGCGATTTCTTTCTCGAGACACTTTTTATCCTGCTGCTTTAGACCCAATGCCATAAATGAGTCTGTTGATTAATGGTCTTTTTGCCCAACCCGCCTGAGGCGGACAAGTCTCTGCGCCTGCCCCGTTAAATGCTTGCCCAATGAAATGTTTATCCCGTTAAATTCGAAGACCATTTAACTGGGGCAGCGCCTATTTCATCGGGGCGAGCCTATTTTTCTGGGGTTATTCTCAAAAAAATAATTCGCCAAGATTCGGTGGCGAATTAATCCTTAGAATATCAAATATATACCTGCGGTT
>JASFLX010000186.1:0-6213 GCA_050117895.1 Desulfobacterales bacterium
GAAAAATCCTCGGCCTTGATATTCGACATGATGCCGTATCGGCAGTTGTTTTGAAAAGCGGTATCAAGGAGACAGATATAGAAGGTCATGTCCATATCCCGATATCAAACCATATATATATGGAAACGGTTTTGGCTGCTTCCCTAAAAACGATAGTTGAAAAAATCGATATATCCGGTTCTGTCTGTGTGGCATCCTTTCCTTCCAACGAGCTATCTTTTAGAAACATTCGAGTTCCGTTCAAAGGAAGGAAAAAAATTAAAAAAATCCTTCCCTATGAACTCGAGCCTACGGTTCCGTTTCCCATAGATGACCTGATAATAGATTTTTATACTTTGGAACTGGATGATGTTGCCAATCGTTACCACCTCATTACAGCGGCCGTAGAAAAATCAAGATTACAGGCATATTTAGAAATCCTGGCCTCGTTTAATATTGACCCTCAAATTGTTACCGTTGGCGGTTATCCGGCAGCGCTTTGCACCGCCAATCTTGTAACTATTCATGACAACTGGCTTTTTTTAGACATTGATACGAATAAAAGTACTCTGTTTGCTATTTTGTCCAAGGATATTTGCCTGATACGTTCTTTCCCCAACCGTTCAGATGCTCGTCCATTTGAAATGGGATCACTTTGTACCAATATATGGCACACCCTAACTGCATTGGAAGAGATGATGGACTTGAATTTTAAACCGGAGGGTGTGTTTATCACCGGATGCGGACTTGATCATTACGGCTTTGATCAGGATATGGAACAGCGCCTTGGATTTCCTGTAAAACGGACGGATTTCGTTCGGGATACAGGCATTATAAAGAAGCATGCCGATTCGCAGTTATGGAATCCCCAGCAGATGGACAATTCCTTTTCACTTGCGCTGATGGAAATTGAAGGGACCAATGGTTTGAATTTCAGAAAAGGTCCTTTTGCCGCAAAAAAAATGTGGGAGGAACACAAAAAAAGTTTGATTAAAACCGGCATTATTGCCGGTGTCGTTATTATGTTAGCATTTTTCAACGTGGTTCTTGATTCCTATTTTATGGGAAAAAAGGTGATCATTCTGAACAATCAGATAACCGATGTTTTCACTTCAACATTTCCTGATGTGAAAAAAATAGTCGATCCGCTTCAGCAGATGCGGATAAAAATACAAGAAGCGAGAAAAAACGCTTTATTGCCGGGAGTCACCGACAAAAACATACGGGCCATCGATATTCTAAATAATATCAGTAAGCTTATATCAAAGAACATAGATGTTAACTTTACAAGACTTGTTATAGGGGCGGAAAACACCGTGATTTCCGGCGACACCGACACGTTTAATTCTGTGGACGGCATCAAAAACGGCCTGGAAAAATCGAATCTTTTTAAAAAGGTCGTTATTAGTTCCGCCAACATCAACAAATCCGACAATCGGGTGCGTTTTAAGCTAAAAATAAATTTGTAACCGCATACCCGCTTAACATGGCATCATTTATATATGATTATTTCTAGGACTAAATTTATACAATTTAACATCTACCGGCAGGGGATAATGTAAATGGCAAAAAAACTGGCCAGACGTGAAAAATACTCGATTTATGCACTATCCGGTGTTATATGCCTGTTTCTCGTATTTCAATTTATAGTTTTTCCGTTTCTTGATAAAAGAGAGCGCCTTGAAAGAACCCTCCAGGCCAAAACAGACATACTGGAAAAGATGACAGCCCTTCAATCAGAGTACAATACCATTAAAAAAAGGACTGAATTATCAAAATCTAATTTTGCAAAAAGGGACGCCGATTTTACACTGTTTTCTTTCCTGGACAAACTCACCGGAAAAGCGGGAATAAAAAAACATGTAACATATATGAAGCCTTCGACATCCGTTCAGAAAAACAGCCCTTTTAAGATCTCTCAGGTAGAAATGAAGCTGCAGGGCTTAACGTTGCAGCAGTTGACCTCTTACCTTCATATGGTTGAAACCTCGAAAAACATGGTAAATATAAAAAGGCTCTCTATTTCAAAAACAAGCAAGCTTGAAAATTTAATAGACGCTGTTCTACAGGTTGAAACGGTTGAAAAGTAATTATGAAAAATACCAGAAAATGGCTGCCGTATTTCCTATTTATCCTAGCGGTAACAGCATTTTTTATTTACTATCTGTTCCCGACTGATAAGATAAAAGATTACATAACGTTTCATCTTAACAAGGCCTATCCGGGTATTCATATTACGGTTGATTATGTAAAGCCGGCTTTTCCCCCGGGTTTGAAGTTGTACAATGTAAATTTTTTTCACGCACCGAATCCTTTATTCACGGTGGACCAGATAAAGATAGCTCCCGGTCTTTTATCGCTTTTTCGTTCAAAGGTCATTTTTTTTTTCAAAGGCAGAGCATATACCGGTGTTCTAGAAGGCAAGGGAGAATTCACTAAACACAGGCCGGAGGTCATGATTGACGGAAAATTATCCGGCATTCAGATCAAAGAAATATCTGCCATAAAAGATTTTACCGGCCGTAATATATCGGGGGTGCTTGACGGCAACTTTACATATCGGAACCAAAAAGAATCCGGAGATCACCTAAAAGCCGAACTTGTCATTTCAGACGGTCAATTGGAGCTGGCAACGCCCCTACTACAAATGGAGAGTATCCCTTTTAAAAAAATTGCCACCGACTTGGTCATGAAAAATATGAATCTTCAAATCAAGAAATGTATAATGAACGGGGATCAGATGGACGGCAGGATTTCAGGATCTGTGAGTTTGAAAAACACCCCCGGGCAAAGTTATTTAAAACTTTCAGGAAGGATTAAACCACACCCTCTGTTCATTGAAACGCTGGGAAATGATCTTCCGGCAAATTTATTGCCGAAAGAAATATTTGGAAAAAACGGCTTCCGTATTAGGATTTACGGTACCTTAGACAACCCCCGTTTGTTTTTGAACTAACTAAAATGTGCCGGCAGCTATTCTGATTATGAAAAGATACTTTGCTATACTAAATATATTATTAATAGCGATTGCTGTTTATTTTTGCGTAAATGCGTTTTATAGAGTTGCAACAGCGAACCTTAATCATGCGCCTTCCCGAGAGGTTACAACCAGACATGTCATTTCTCCCGAAGATGCAACATTTCACCCAATATCTTATTACGGGGACATAATAGAGCGCAATCTTTTCAATTCAAAAAAGGGAGCCGGGCAGCATGTCGAACAGCTCGCCATTGAAACCCTTGAACCCACAGATCTCAAGCTAAAACTGCTGGGAACCGTCTCGGGCGATAACAAAGATGCTTATGCCGTAATAGAAGACACTGCGGAAAAGCAACAGAATCTATACCGGATCGGGGATTCTATCCAAAACGCAACACTAAGGATGATTTTAAGAGAAAAGGTCGTATTACGTGTCAACGGTAAAGACGAAATTCTCGGAATCGAGGAGGTCCAGGGCAGTCAGAAGACGAGGATGTATTCAAAAAGAACCGGGACGTCACCTTCACAGAACATCGCCTTAAAACGTTCCCAGATAGAATCAGCGGTTAAGGACGTCAACACTCTCATGAAACAGATAAGAATACGGCCCCATTTTAGAAACGGAAAACCTGACGGTCTCCGTTTGACAGGAATCCGGCCAAATTCGATCTTTTATAATATGGGATTAAAAAGCGGGGATATCATCAACGGTGTTAATAATAATACTATCGAATCCGTAGATGATGTTCTAAAACTTTATCAAAGCTTGCAGTCGTCTTCCAGTGTAAGGCTTCAGATCAAACGAAGAGGCCGGCCGAGAACAATTAATTATAATATTGAATAAGTGATAAATGTATGATAATATATAAACTTTATTTTTAACAACGCATACCTTAACGTAACAACTAAAATGCAGGTAATATTTTAGATTTATGAAATGACCGAGCCGGCACAGCATTCATGTGATCCGGTTTTTAAACGGATCACTGCCGGAGTGGTTGAGTAAACATAAAAAAGAAATGAAATCATATCATCACATCTTAAAAGCTATCAGGTATCCACTGGTCTTGCTTGTTCTGATTTTGGCCACGCATCTGTCCGTGGATGCGATTGCTCAAGTTTCCGGAAAAACCGGAAAGGCGTCAAAAAACAAATCTGCATCCAGGGGAGATAGGGATTCGGAACGATTCATTTCCATAGATTTCAACGATGTGGACATTTCAGTTTTTATTAAATTCATCAGTGAGTTGACCTCAAAGAATTTTGTTGTGGATCAACGGGTAAAGGGAAAAGTTACGGTCATTTCGCCGGCTAAAATTTCCGTCAAAGAGGCTTACAAAGTTTTTGAATCGGTTTTGGAAGTCCACGGATTTACCACGGTAAAAGCCGGACAAGTGATTAAAATCGTTCCATCTCCTGATGCACGATCAAAAAATATTGAAACCCGCCTAAAAGAAGAGGGCGCTTCACCGGCGGATCGGGTTGTTACGCAACTGATACCCTTAAAATTTGCAAATTCCACTGAAATAAAAAAACTTTTTGCGCCTTTGATTTCCAAAAGCAGCGTGATCCTGGCCTATCCCCCGACGAACATGCTGATCGTAACCGATATCTATTCAAACATAAAACGGTTGCTTCGAATCTTGAAGGCGATTGATGTCACCGGTATGGGACAGGAAGTCTCCGTGATTCCGATGGAATATGCTGATTGCACAAAATTTGTAAAAATTCTGGATTCTGTTTTCCAATCCAAAGGGCGCCCCAAAGAACAAATTTCAGCCACAGCAGTCAAATTCGTGGCCGATGAACGGACCAATACGATTATTGTTCTTGCCAGCGAGGTTGAAACCATAAGGATTAAAAGACTGATAAACCTGCTGGACAGGGAAACTCCTCGGGGAAAAGAGAAAATCCGCGTCTATTATCTCGAAAATGCCAATGCCGAGGACCTGGCCAAGGTTCTCCAGGAACTGCCGACAAAAAAAGGAGGAACACCTGAAGGGAGAAAAACCCCGTTTGTTTCGGAAACCGCCAAAATAACCGCAGATAAAGCAACCAACAGCCTGATTATTATGGCAGGCAAAGAGGACTACCTGGTTCTTGAAGAGATCATTAAGAAACTGGATGTCCCCAGATCTATGGTCTATATTGAGAGCCTTATCATGGAAGTTAATGTGGAAAAGGACTTTAATCTCGGCGTTGAATGGCAAGCCGGGGGCAAGATGACAATAGACGACAAAGAAACGGCCTTTGGCGGTGCATTTAGTTCAACAGGCGGTGGTTTGGCAAATCCTTTAACAGGTGCTCCGGAAGGATTTTCCCTGGGTATATTCAGTGAACGGGTGACCATTGCCGGTATTACTTTTCCCAACCTTGGTGCAGTGGTGAGAGCTTTTCAAAAGGACAAAGATGTTCATATTCTATCGACCCCCCAGATCCTAACCACCGACAATGAAGAGGCAACCATCACGGTTGGGAAAAATGTCCCTTATCAAACCCGGGCAGGCACTTCGGACGCAGATGTGGATTACAGTTATTATGAATATAAAGACGTGGGCATCACCTTAAAGATTACCCCTCAAATCAGCAAGGATCGGCTGGTGCGACTCTATATTTCCGAGGAATCCACCAAACTGGACGAACTGGCAAGCACTGTAGATGAACGTCCGACAACCTTAAAGCGCACCATCGAAACCACCGTGATTGTAAAAGATAAAAGTACGTTGGTCATCGGCGGATTAATCGATGACAGCTTTTCAAAAACAGAATACAAGGTTCCCTGTCTGGGAGACATCCCCTTACTCAATTTCTTGTTCAAATCAAAATCAAGTGCCGGTGATAAGACCAACCTTTTTGTATTTATTACACCCCACGTCGTTAAGCACCCTTCCGAGGCAGAAGAAATTTATCAACAAAAGAAAGATCAAATAGAACAGATTCAAGAAGGCAATATCAAAATGTACGATAAAAAATCGCCTTAAAAGATTTTATAAATCAAGCAAACCGTGAAACAGCATGCAAAAACGTCTTACACAGATACTCAAAGAGACCTTTGGCGTTTCGGAGGAAGATCTAAAAGAAGCTCAAAAGATAAAAAGTGAAAAAGGGGACCCTTTGGGGGAAATACTGGTTGCAAAAAAAACCATTACCGAAACACAACGCCTCGAAGCATTAAGCATTCAATACGATATTCCTTTTTGGCCGGATCTCCCCCTTGACAGTTTCAAAACAGATTTTATAAGTCAGGTTCCGAT
>JASFLX010000187.1:0-6208 GCA_050117895.1 Desulfobacterales bacterium
TACCGAACACCTCGAAGAACTCAGAAAGCGTCTAATTGTCTGTTTCATAGCCGTGGGTATTGGTTTTGTTTTGTCATACGGCATTAAAGAAAAATTGTTTCAAATATTAACTCGTCCCCTGATTAACGTCATGCAAACCGGCGATAAGCTTATTTTCACCGGTCTTCCCGAAGCGTTCTTTACTTACTTAAAAGTGGCATTCCTTTCCGGCATTATTCTGGCGACTCCCGTAATCTTTTATCAGTTCTGGATGTTTGTTGCACCCGGACTTTATGAAAAAGAAAAACGACATTTGATCCCTGTTATTTTTCTATCCACTTTTTTCTTTGTCGGCGGTGCATTTTTCGGATATTTTATAGTATTTCCATATGGTTTTAAGTTTTTTTTAGGATTTGCCTCCGAAATAATACGACCGCTTCCCTCCATGCGGGAGTATTTAAGCTTTGCCTCAAAATTGTTATTTGCTTTTGGAATTGTTTTTGAACTTCCTTTAATTATTACCTTCCTTGCCAGACTCGGAATGGTTTCCGTAAGCTTTTTAAAGAAAAACAGAAAGTATGCGCTTCTGTTATTCTTTATCGGTGCCGCTATCTTTACGCCTCCGGATGTTGTGACCCAGGTCATGATGGCGTTGCCCTTGATATTGCTTTACGAAGTAAGTATTGTCGGCGCCAGAATTTTCGGAAAAAAGAATTTTGAAGAGGATAATAATAACGATAAAAAATAGAATAATAAAATAGTACCATTTCAATCCTGTAAAAAAGAATCCTAAATTGAGCGATTGTCGAGGTTGCCGCAGATACTAGGAAAATGACGTTCCGCTATAGTCAACTATGCGGGACGGCATCTGACGCAGTAGATGCGGTAAGATCGGCAATCCCACAGGGTTACAAATTTTAAAAATATAAAACAATTTAGTTCGTTAAAAATAAAAGATATTTAATCCTCTTTTAAAATTTGAACGCTCGGTTTAGGAGAATGTTTTTTAAAGATTTCTTTTTATCCCCGGGTAAACGCATTTGACTAAGATTTAGCGTAGCGACGGGGTGTTTCTCTTGGAAACCGACTGACTGTTTGAAGGGCTTTAGCACGCGTTTCAGCCGGTTGGAAAGAGATACACGCCGTCGTGAAGCGTTCGCCCTGTATTGGGATTCAAAAGGGTTTACCCTGCTTTTTATCGTTGACAGAGTTGAATCGGGTTGATAGATAACTTCTCGTCTCTTAATTACATTTTTAAACTTAAAGGAGGTTAAAGGTGTTTATGAATAAAAGGTATCTTGTAACATCGGTAGTGGTTATCATGGCTACGCTGTTTGTTGTTGCCGGAATTTATGCCGGAACCGAGGTAAAAGATGAAATTAAGATGGAAACCAAGGCGTATGCCAAACATACCAAGGCCATCGTCACATTTACTCACCTGAAGCACTCAAAGGATTACGTTGAACAAAATCCCGACCTTTACAAAAACGGATGTGGAGAGTGTCATCACGACAAGGACAATAAACCGCTGACCAACCTCAAAGAATGTGACGAGGTGCAGAAATGTATCGAATGCCACAAAAAACCCGGATATATAAAAGGTAAGGAAGCCAAGGGGCTGTCAAAGGAACAAAAACGCGAATACCACGCCAATGCCATTCACGATAATTGTAAAAGCTGCCACAAGAAATTCAACAAAAGCAAGAAGTTAAAATCCAAAGATCCGGGTGCCGCGCCTGTAACGTGCAAACAGTGCCATCCCGAGAAGAAAAAATAAACGTTTCGAAAATTCTATTATCTAGGCATATTAAAAATAAGGGTGATCGTCGGTTATCAGATGATTGCCCTATTTTTTTGTTTTTTGTAGGCAATCGCATTACGAACCATGGCTTTGGCCCAGGAAGGCGTGCCCAGAGCATGTATGTGGGTATAGGTTGCCAGAACGTTTTTATAACAGACGCCGTCACGATTATGAATAAAACCGGCGCCTCTTTTCATGTTAAACGCTAGATCTTTGTCCGTCCCCCGCCATTTTACAACCCGCGAATAGTGAAACTCATGCCCTTTAAGTTGGGTGCCGACCTTAAAATACGGATTGGGTTGTTCCACGGTAACCACCGTGTATCCGTGTCCTTGAGGCTTCTTTGAAAACCCAAAAACAACCGGCAGCACCCCGGCCATAGGAAATGACGTTTCATCCAGAACCAGTTCTTCTCCCAGGTACATTAAACCGCCGCATTCAGCGTATATGGGAAGGCCGTGTTTTGCCAAAGACTTTAATTGTTCTCTGAATGTTACGTTCTGGGCCAGTTGTTGGGCATGGGTTTCAGGAAATCCGCCGCCGATGTAAAGAGCATCTATGGATGGAATCGTATCGCTGGCCAGAGGGCTTATAACTATGGTTTCTGCACCTGCCGCTTCAAGAGCTTCAATATTTTCCGGATAGTAAAATTGAAAGGCCGAGTCCTTGATAATACCGATTCTGGGCCGTAGCTTGGGGTCGGAATCAAGCAAAGATTCCGATTCAGCAAGAATGTTTTCTTGAAGAGCGGCTGAAACAGGGAGTGGTCCGGCATCACCGGCCACCGCGGCCAAGGCTTCAAGATCAAGATATTGGCCGGCTATTTGAGATGCGGCTTGGATGGAATCCTTTGCCCAGCCGTGTTCCGGTGTGGGTAACAGACCCATATGCCGCTCAGGAAAATTCTGCCAGTCGAGTTTTGGAACCGCACCGAGTACGGGAATATCACAGTGGTGTTCAATATTTTTTCGGAGGACTTTTTCATGCCTGGGTCCGGCCACACGATTTAAAATAACCCCTTTAATCTGGGTATCCGGATCGAATGTCATACATCCAAGAACGGCTGCAGCCATGGTTCGGGTTGATTTTGTACAATCGATGCAAAGAATCACCGGCGTTTGCAGCAGTTTTGCCAATTCCGCGGTACTGGTGCTTCCTTGGATATCTATCCCGTCGTAAAGCCCCCGGTTCCCCTCTATAACCGAGATATCGCCTTTTATGGAATGTAAGAAAAAGGATTGGAGGATATGCTCTTTTTGGGTCAGGAAGGTGTCGAGATTGTAGCAGGGCCGACCGGCCGCAAGGGCGAGCCAGCCCGCATCAATATAATCCGGACCTTTTTTAAAAGGTGTGATCTGTTTGCCGAACGATTTCCATGCGCCAGTAATTCCGATCGACAGTATGGTCTTACCCGATCCTCCCCGCAGGGCCGCAATTAAAATTCTGGGAAAATCCATAGGTTCCTGCTGCAAAGGAGGTTCTTAAATTAAAATATTTTCCGGATCGGCCTTTTTAGTACAAAAAATATTTCTATTAATCTTCGTGCTCGGCTCCAGCCTGCTTGCCAGTCCCTTTGAGCCCATACAGCGACGTACTCCCGCTGGACCAGTATTCCAGGACTTCATCTTCAATCATTTTATTAATCAGCTTTTTGGCAACTCTGGGTTTTTCACCGAGTATTTTAGCCAAATCGTTAAAATAAAACTTGGTTTTGCCTTTTTTCTTTTTCAGCGCTGTTACGATTTTTTCAGTTGCTTCCGCTTGATCCATGAGTTAGCCTCTTCTCTTTTAGTGCAGGGGACACGTGATGTGTCCCCTGCGGGTTGATTTTCGTTTAGAACTTAAAGTTCGTTGTCTGACGCCAGGTAAAATAGGCCGGATCACGAAAATCATCGATCAGATGATGGGTGAACTCGAGTTCACATTTCTCAAAGAATCTTTCCCACCCGATCCTTTCGGCCCATTCGCCCAGTCGTTCATACTTGTTGGCATCCGCCGCATAGGCTTCAACTATTTTCTTGATACAGTCTGTCGTCTGAGGCCAGCGCGGCATATCGTTGGGCAGAAAAGCCACAACAACCTTGGAGAACTTGGGAGCACTCCTGGAGTTGGATACCTTGCCGCCTGCCATGATCACGATACCGTCCCCCACATCATCTGCCAGGGGCATGGAGGGGCACATGGTGTAGCAGTTACCGCAGAACATACACCTGGGCTCGTTGACGGCAACACTTTTTACCTCTTTTCCATCCGGTAGCGTAACCTTGGCCGGTTTAATCGCATATGTCGGGCAGGCCGCAATGGCCAGCGGAATTTCGCACATTTTGTCCAGGTATTCATGATCCAATATAGGCGGCTTGCGATGATACCCCAGAATGGCGATATCCGAGCAATGGACGGCCCCGCACATGTTCAGACAGCAAGCCAGGGAGACCCGGAGCTGGGCCGGCAGCCGCATATTGGTGAAATCATCAAAAAGTACATCCATGGTGGCTTTAACGGGACCGGATGCGTCTGTTGCCGGTGTGTGACAGTGGATCCAGCCCTGGGTATGGACGATGTTGGTAACTCCGGCGCCGGTACCCCCGACAGGGAATTTATAACATCCGCCGGGCTGCTTGCGGCTCAAAAGATCCTGCTTTAACGGTTCTACTTTTTCTTTGCTGTCAACCATAAATTCAATGTTATTTCGCGTGGTCCACCGGACATGTCCGTCACAATGCTTGTCCGCGATTTCGCAGATTTCACGGATATGGGATACGCTCATGAGACGGCACCCGCCGCATCTTACGGTATAAACTTCGTCGCCGGATTCTGCCACATGGACCAGAACGCCGGGCTCCAGAATTTCATGATACAGCCATTTACCCTTGTTTTTCGCGATGACCGGAGGGTAAAATTCTTCATAATGTCTTGGACCGATGTCGGTGATTCTGTTTTCCATCGGTTTGTCAGGATTGTAACCTGATGATATAAATGCCATAGTTATTACCCCCTATCTTTGATGGTATTTTCTGAATTCGTTAATATCTCGATCAAATCCGCCCGGAACTTCTTCTTCCTTCCAGAAAATATACGGATTGGTACGGGGTTCCTGGACCATTCGAGCATCCGGTTTGAAACCCGTCACCTCGAGCAGCTTCTGGAAGCCCTGGCGCTTCATGAGTTCGCCAAGTCTTTCGCGGTTTTTTCCTTCTTCCATCCACCAGTCCCAGATGGGCTCGATGACAGTCTCTTTGATTTCATCGTAAGGTTCTTCCACCTTAATAAACGGAACGATAAGAGATCCCATTTGTGCGCCGTCAAGAATCGGGGCCTTGGCTCCGGCAAAGATCGAGCACCCCCGGTCATCACCGATTCTCAAAGCTCTGGGCATGACATTGAGGCAGTGCATACATCGATAACATTCCGGAGTGTTTATTTCCAATTTACCATCTTCATACCTCATACAACCGGTGGGACAAAGATCGATCACCTCTTTCTGGATGTCGAACGGGCCCCAGTCACGTCCGGCATGAGCGCTGCCGTTGGGAGGAAATTCCCCGCCCACATAAGCCTTAACCGCTTCCTGATCTATTTTGATATCATCACGCCAGGTGCCGACAAAGGCCAGGTCCGCCCGTGCGATTGCTGCAACGCAGCCGTTGGGGCACCCGTCGAATTTAAATTTAAACTTATATGGAAATGCCGGCCGATGAAGCTCGTCCTGGTATTCATTGGTGAGATCATGGCAGATCGCCTGGGTGTCATAACAAGCCCATTCACAGCGAGCCGCGCCGATGCAGTCGGAAGGTGTCCTCAGGTTTGACCCGGAACCGCCCAGATCCTGATTCAGGTTATGCCCTAATTCCCAGAAGACTTCTTCAAGCTGAGGGGTTGTGGTTCCCAGGAAGATAATATCTCCTGTTGAGCCATGCATGTTGGTAAGGCCGCTTCCCCGTCGCTCCCAGAGATCGCAAATTTCTTCAAGGTATTTGGTGGTATAGAATTTGCCGCAAGGCTGGGCCACACGCATGGTGTGAAAATGGGCAACGCCCGGAAACATCTCGGGCTGGTCGCAATACCTGCCGATGACACCGCCTCCATAACCGAATACTCCCACGATGCCGCCATGTTTCCAGTGGGTACGGCCGTGCTTGAAGGATAGTTCAAGCACGCCCAGAAGGTCCTCACATACATCCACCGGAATCTGGTACTCGATTTTATCCTGATTCTTTGCCCTTGATTCAGCCTCCCGCTTAATGTCGGACACAAAACTTGGCCATGGACCGGTCTCCAGCTGATCCAACAAAGGGGTTTCATGTTTTGCCATATTCATTCCTCCATTTGTCTTTAGATTTAACTATCCTTTCGATTTAAATAAAACCCTCTCCTATTGGAGTTGTATCCTTCACCTCCTCTCACGAAATGATTCACTTTTTTTCTTTA
>JASFLX010000188.1:0-6193 GCA_050117895.1 Desulfobacterales bacterium
TCCAAACCGCGTTCCACAAGGCATATGGCCTGTTTCCGGTCCTTTTCGTTACGGTCATCAGCCTCTTCTTGGCCGGCAACCCCCAGATAAAAGGCCCGCGGGCTGCCGCTGCCCACGCGAACCCCTTGGCCGATCTTGACCCGTCCGTAATAGGCCGCACCCATTGCCACGGCCAGATCGGGATCCGGATTTTCCAATACCCGGGGAAGGGTATCATCCGGTTGTCCGAACCACTGACGGATGGTGCCGCGAATCCGGTCCTGAATAACGGACGGCTTCAACGATCCGCCGTTAAAGAGAATAATATCGGGTTCGGGCCGATCCTTTTGTAAAAATGCGGTCACGTCCGCCGTGTGTTGTTCCAAAAACCAGCACAGGTGGCGCGTGATCGCCGGTTCCTGCTCATAAGGGAGTCCGAATTCGGTGATGCCTTTGCGAATGGCCCGGGGTTTTTCCTCGCCGGGATCCACAAGGGGAAAAAATCCGTTCAAAATGATTTCGGCCACTTCCCGGTACTCTAGATTGGCCGCCAGGGTTCCGGCAATCAGTTGACCGCCTTCCCCCATGAGAATAATTTTTTGCGAGTCCAATCTTCCGTCGAGAAGGGTCTCTTTGGCCTGGCGGCATTGGTGGCACAGGGTTTTCCATCGGTCGCCGCTCAAGGAATGCTTGGTTTTGGAAAATTGTGATTCAATGCGCCGTGCCAGTGCCAGATCGATGTTGTCCCCGCCCAGAATCAGATGATCACCCACGGCAATGCGTTCAAAACGCGGGCTGCCGTCTACCTCCCGTAAATAGATCAAGGTAAAGTCCGTGGTCCCCCCACCCACATCGCAAATCAGGATCAGATCGTTGGGTTTTACAAATGAGTGCCACTCATGTTCATGGGTCATGAGCCAGCTGTAAAAGGCGGCCAATGGTTCTTCCAGTAGAATCACGCGGTTCATACCGGCTGCGCTGGCCGCTTCAAGGGTCATCTCACGGGCCACCTCGTCAAAGGACGCCGGTACGGTGATAATGATCATTTGATGTTCAAGAAAGGACTCCTCGTCGTTTTGTTGGCGATTCCAGGCCGATCGAATATGCCGTAAATAGGCGGCGGTGGCCTGAATGGGGGAGATTTTGCGAACCTCTTTGCTTGCCCCCCAGGGCAGTATGGGCGCTTTTCGATCGGCATTGGTGTGACACAGCCAGCTTTTGGCCGACGATACCAGCCGGGCGGGCACTTTGGCGCCGTGATCTCTGGCATAGGCTCCGGCGAAATGGTCCCCATGGGCTCCCCGGTCAGCGCCAAGACTTTCTTTGGAGATATCATAATCGCCGGGAATGTAGAGAAAAGAAGGCAACACCGGCAGCCGGGAGACCTCGCCCGGACCGGTGAGCTGGGGAATGGGAAACAGCCGGATACGCGACCCACGGTTGTCCTCGGCTTGCAAATCCACATAGGATAACGCCGAATTGGTGGTGCCCAGATCGATACCGATAATGTAGCGCTGGTCGTCAAGATCCAAGAGCTTCTTTCTCCCGTACGTTGAATTCAAGTTTCCACCGGCGGCCGTCTTCCCGTGAAACACACCACAGTTCCAGAATTCCCACCTCGGTCACCCGGATTTCCAGGGTAACCGGGATTACGCTGCCGAGTTCACCATCCAGGGTGGTCTGGATTTCGGCAATGGACTGAATTTCACCTTCCCAGTCCTCAACCACGGTGCCCACGTCATGGTCATGGCGCATGGAACTGAGAAAATCGAATTTCACGGGCTCGCCCACCACCAGGGCAAACTCTTGGTTTTCAAGGGTTGCGCCGGTTCCTTCTTCCATGCCGAAGGGCGCCACACACAGCGCCTTGAGGGGTGCCGGCATCCCCGGAACCGCGGGCATGGAAGCGGCGATGCCCACATAATAGGACTTATTCAGACCGTAGCGTATTCGAACGCCCCGGCCGCGTTTGGCCATGCCGTAATATACGGCGCCTCTGGCAACGGCCAGGTCAAAGTCGTTGGATGGGATCTCCCGAATGGGCGAGGCATCCTCCGACGCTTTCCACGAAGTCATCACCTCCATAATGCGGTTACGGACGTTTTTTGCCTTTATCACGCCGCCATTGAAAAGGACTATAGTGGGCAGGGATTCTCCGTTGTTTTGTTGGAGAAACTCGGCAAGGTGGTGGGTTACGGCAGGGTCGGATGCATAGGCCAGACCGATTTCCTGTATGCCGGTTTTTTGTGGAGAAACCGGTCGGGTCGTTCGCTCGCAAACCGGGAAAAAGCCGTCCAACAGTACTTGTTCAACCGCATCGCGGGAAAGCACGGTTTTAACGGTTTCGCCAATCAGGCCGCTGCCTCTGCCCAAAACCGTGACCGGATATTCCTGGGCATCGGGGTCGGATAGAAGCTGTTCTTTGGCGTTGCGGCAGCTGTGCCAAAGCCCCCGCATCTGCCAGGCATCCAGCCGGGTGCCGTTATCCGCCATTTGTCGGGATATTGAATAGGCCAGGGCCAGATCCATGTTGTCACCGCCCACCAGCAAATGCTCGCCCACCGCGATTCGCTCAAGGGCAAGCTCGCCCTGTTCCTCGGTAATTTTGATGAGGCTGAAATCGGTGGTTCCGCCCCCAACGTCGCAAACCAGGACCAGGTCGCCTTGAGTAACCATGTCCCGCCACCCATGGGATGTGCTTTCAATCCATGCATAAAAGGCGGCCTGGGGTTCTTCCAGCAGGGTGACATTTTCCAGTCCGGAGATTTCCGCAGCTTTTACGGTCAGCTCCCGGGCCACCGCATCGAAAGACGCCGGAACGGTCAGTAAAATTTCCTGATTTTCCATTTTCAGCGCTTCATCATCTGCAGCCATGGCGTGGTTCCACGCATCCCGGATATGTTGAAGAATGGCAGCGGACGCTTCCACCGGTGATTTTTTGGATTTTTCCTCGGGACCTTCCCAGGGCAATATGGGCTTGTTCCGGTCGACCAGGGTATGGCAGAGCCAGGATTTGGAAGAAGCAATCAGGCGGTTGGGCAGCTCCACGCCGCGATTTTTGGCAAATTCGCCCACCGCCAAAGGGCTCGTTTCCTGCCATGGCAGGGCCATGGCGGTTTCGGAAACATCGTGTTCCCCGGGAACCAGAATAAAAGAGGGAAGCATCCGGCGTTTTTCGACCACGCCGGCATCGATGAGTTGGGGGATTTCAAACAAGCGTATCTCAAAAGGCCGGCCCATTTCCGTATCCGTCTCGGTGTAGGCCACCACGCTGTTGGTTGTCCCCAGATCGATTCCTATGATATAAACCGGATTGGGCATGGTTTCATTTCCATAGAGACCTTTGCAAAATGCCCCCTTTTGCTCAATTCCAGCGTCAGGCTCAAATTTTAATCCTCGAAATACTCAATGTATGTCTGTGGTTAAAATTTTCGCCTTCCTTGGCCTTGAACAAAATTGAACATTTTTCAAAGGTCTCAACCTAAAGGTTTAAAGTGCCTAAAGTTTAAAGTGAGCTAAAGTAAAATAAAGTTAATGTATTTATCTTCTTTCATTACTAATAAAAAGGCCTCTCGAAAATTTTCATGAAATATTCGGGCTAGAGAATTTCCACCTCAGCAGGAGCGATGATTCGTGCATCTTGAACACCGGATAGAGCGGGCAGTTCCAGTTTTCGGGTGCGCCAGCCTTTATGGCGTAAAATACCCGTGAACGGCGGTTCGCCGGTCACATTGCCGGTCAGTTTTATGGCGTCCGGATCGAACCCCGGTTCCACCCGGATCTCTTCCCCTTCATTGCGGTCAATGACCGCCTCGAGCGCCAGGCTTTTGTTGACCACTTTTTTACAGTTCTCGTGTATGGCGCGAACCGCACCGCCGATCTGGGCATCTTCATAAAGATTGAGGTCTTCCGAGAAAAAATCTACCAGGCGGCCTTCTCGCTGGAGTACGGACAGCAGGTGTAAAAACAAGCGTTGCTGGTTTTGCTCTTGCGCTTCCCGCTCAGCGGCGGATACTGCCGAAGCCCGAACCTGCTTTTTCGGCACGGGTTTTCCGGATTTTTGGAAAGAATTTCCAGCGATTCGCCGTAAAACTCCCCACAAAATGAGGCCAAAAATCAGAAAAACGCCGGCCCATGCCACCGCAGCAACTATAAAATACTTGTGATGAATCAAAGAGATCGGTTCAAGGAGTGCTATTGACGGGGTTTCGGGAGTTGCAAGCAATGATATGTCCTGGTGCATCACCTGAAGTACCCAGTAAAACGATAAAACCGTGGCCGCCAGAAAAATGGCACCCAATACTAAAATAAAAACCAAAGATCTCCGTGAATAGGACTTAATGAATTCCATTGCCCAATCTCCTTGTCGCGATTTTATATAATATCCAAATAATTAGCTGTTATTATTGTAAATATATCCCTTTCGAAAAAAAAGATGCAGGATTTAGATATAAAAACAAACAGCATATTTTATACATTATTTTCCAAAATGCAAGGAATCTTAGGGGGTCTAAGGCGGTCTAAATTATGTTCAGCAAACAACTTACGGAATTCATGGATGAATCTTACACAGACAATATTAAACCTAAGTTGAGCGATTTTTTACTCGATCTGCACCGATCTCTTGCGCATCAAGAATCATCGAAAATCCTCGACATATCCACGGGTATGCCTGCGGTTTTCGCGAATCCTTATGCATCAAGATCTCAGCACATCTTTTCGCAAAAAATCGCTCAACTTAGGTTTAAAGGAAATTCGGGGTTCAGTGATTAAGGGATAATGACGAATGGCTTGTTTTTAACTCTGTAAATATTGAAGTCTTTTTGATCAAAAGTAATAATATTATGTATTCCTGAATCCATTGCGAGGCATACTAATGTCGCATCGGCGTAATCCATAGGCAAATCTGAGTATTTTTTGATAAGATTTTTTGCTTTTTTCAAACTTTCAAAACTTGAAGGAATTATTTCAACCACCGATTTAAGAACAAAATCAATGGCTGATGTTTGAGCTTTTACCGAGAAATTCAGTAGATAAAGAACTTCCGTCAAAACAGCTTCGGTGGAATATAGTTTTCCAGAATAATTCTTGAGCCATTGCACACAAATATCATGCTTTGATTCACTTCGGTCTATCAATGCAACCCAAGGTCCCGTATCTAAAATGGCGTTCATTTGCCCTTATCTTTTATTTTTTTTATCAGATGGTCGCGATGGCGCTGCCCAAGGTCAGAAACTCCACTCTCAACAACACCTAACAAATGTTTTACTTTAGGAAATGGTTTTTCTGTAACATCATTGTATTCTTCTATAAATTTTTTTATGGCCATTCGGGTTACATCTGTTTTCTTAAGACCCAATTTTTTTGCGATATGTTCAATCTTGTTCATCTGGTCATCCGGCATTCTTATTGTAAGCTGCATAACATACCTCCAATACAAATATTCTGATTGCAATGTAATCTTTTTAAGTCTATATGTCAAATATGATTTTGGTAGAGGAGAGAACTGAATCATGCCGCTTTAGGCCGGAATCGTAATATGGAAATTTATAAAAAAGGGTCGATAATTCCATTATGAAACATGGCAAAAAAACTACCCCACCAGCAAAAAGAGGGAATTAGCGTAATCACTAACTCCCTCTAATCATAAAACAAATTGAATTAACTGTCCCGATCTATGCTTGAAAGTTCGATTATCATTTTGTTACGTTTTAATTGCAGTAAAACGTGCAATCGGGGAAATTTTGTGAAAATCTTTTAAAAGTTCACTACCTGTATACCCAAAATAATTAAAAATTCAAATAGTCCAATGATCCATCATTATTTTTTGGAACGTACAGCAAAAACTCGTCTGCTTTTGGCGGAGAATCGGAAGGGCCAAAGCTCGAAACCATGGCCGAGCTTGAAGCCGAAGAGCCAGGCTGACGATGAACCCTTGGTTTCAATAGACCAGATAAACCATCCGGTAGTTTTCAACAAAGACGTCATGTTGCGCGTTCCGGCACCTTTTTGGTAAAGCGTTTGGAGTTCATTTTTCGTCGGCATACGCCAGCCACCACCTGCAAATTCAAGATTTTCCACCCATATTTTCGCCTGTTTCCAGCTTGTATTCTTGTCAGGCCCGGCAAACCATTCAAGACCTGTATTTTTATCATAAACCACTCCGTTTGCATATTTAATAAAACTATTATCTCGATCAACAATCTTTGGCTCT
>JASFLX010000189.1:0-6134 GCA_050117895.1 Desulfobacterales bacterium
CCCAAAAAAGCAAATCGTTTAAATGGCGCGAGAAAGTTTATGATTGTGCAGACTCGAAACAAGCTGCTCCGCCGGGTTTCAGGCGCATTTCTTTATATAATTATTGCTGGTTTGAAAAAATAACCGGACCAAATATTTTACCCGATTCAGAGTAATCACATTTGCCGGTTTTCAAAAAGATGCAAAAGAGTGATCAGACGACTTTAAAGATCTTTCTATGCCTTGAGTTTAACGTGAACACATATAGATTTTTCTGATGCGCTGAAGCCTGAAAAATCTTCTTCATGTCCAAACAATAAATGGGAGCTGAAAATGAAACAAAGGAATTTATTAATAATTAGCCTGGTTATTTTTGTTTTATTTGCTGTTTTATGCCCAAATGCGTTTGCAAAGAAAAGAATGATTTTCGGCGGGGGGCCAACAGGTGGAACGTTTAAGGTATTTGCCAACGCTATACAAACGTATAGACCTGTAAAGCAGATGGATGAATTTTCCATAATAGCAGGAAGTTCGGCAGGATCAATTGAAAACCTGCGTAAGACAAATTCAGGACGTCAAGCAATGAGCATCGTCTATGCCAGTCATGTGTGGCTGGGAAGAAACGGTATGATGAAAAATGATCCCAAAAAATACGACAACGTCATGGCGGTTGCATGGCTCTACGGTGCACCGGCACAGCTAGTTGTCAGACAAGGATCAGGGATCAGGAGCGTAAAGGACCTTGTAGGAAAAAGAGTCGGTGTCGGCAATGCCGGTTCCGGGGCTTTTGCAAATTGCGAGCTGTTTTTTTCCCATATGGGTGTCTGGAACAAAATCGAGAGAAACCCCATGGGATACAATGACGCAGCCCGTGCTTTTGGCAACAACCAGTTGCACGCTTTCTGGCTGTTCACCGCCTTTCCCAGCAGTGCAGTTGTCATGGCTGCTCAGACCAATAGTATCAGGCTGATCGACCTGAATGCAGATGCCGAGACTTATGGATATTATAAAAAATATCCTTTCTTTGGGGAAATTACCATCCCGGCCAGAACGTATAGTGGCGTGAATTACGATGTGGACACATTTCAAGATAGCGCCTTGTGGGTGGCAAATAAAAATGTTCCTGAAGATGTTGTGTATAAATTGCTTGCCGTCATCTATTCTGACAATGGTCTAAGGCATATACGAGCACAAAAGAAAACATTTAGGAATATGAGCTTAAGCACTATAGGGAAGAATATTGTATCACCGTTACATCCAGGTGCAGAGAAATTTTATGCTGAAAAGGGTGTATTTGGCCATCTTGTAAAGCTTCAGAAAGATGTTACTCCACCAAAAATTATTATTACTTATCTTCCTCGAGGTATCGGAATTAAAAAAAGTGTGACGATTCGTGGAATCGTAGAGGACAAATCAGGGGTGTCAGAGGTTATTGTAGATGGAAAGGAAACGTATCTTAATGAAGCTGGAGAATTTTCGGCGGATGTCTTTCTGGCGGTTGGCAATAATACCATTGTTATAAGTGCAATGGACCGCCATAGAAACTGGGCCGAAAAAGAAATCCGTCTTGTTCGTTCAGCAAGTGAGCCTCCAAGTCCCATACCTTCAGATTCGTTAAGGGGATGGTACTCATCTCAGGATGCGTTAATCGTTGGTATAAATAGGTATCAAAATGAAGAAATAGACACTCTCTATAACGCCGTTCGCGATGCTCAGGAAATTGCTAAAATTTTTAAGAACCTCGGATATGAAGTAATTGAACTCTATAACGAGCAGGCGACTCGTAAGAACATCCTTCATAATTTTTCCCGAATACAAAGAAAATCGAAAACCAATGACAGCTTTGTTTTTTATTTTGCTGGCCACGGCCAGGGGCTGACTATAGGAAATAGAGATAAAGTCGGCTATATTATTCCATACGACGCACGGCTCAACCTTATGGAAAGTAATGTATTTGTCTATGATGAGGAAGCAATTGCCCTGAATTTGCTTAGGCGATATTCAAAAAGTATGGACTCTAAGCATGTGGCGCTTCTCTTGGACAGCTGTTTTTCCGGTTTGGCCATGAAAAGGTCCATACCGGCAGCCAAAGATCCTGACATGGACTATTACAATGATTTACTGTCACGTAAAGCAATTAATATCCTAACCGCCGGAGATGATCATCCTGTGAGCGATGGTTCGGGTCACTCCCCTTTTTCAATCGCCTTAATTAACGGTTTAGGGAAAAAAAGCTTGGATATCAATGACCGTGACGGGTACGCAACATTTGACGAGCTTTGTATTTACGTTAAAAAGAAAGTTGAACAAGCAACAGGTCGAAGACAAAGACCTCAATTCGACAATCTCAGCGATGAAGATGGCAACCTTATTTTTAAGTTAAGATAGAAATTCTGAAACCAAGCGATCAAAAGGCGATTCTGCGCTATATATAATTTTATGTAATTGAAAGATATGGACTTAAAAGAAATCAAAAAACTTATCGAATCTGTTGAGAGTAAACTTTCTGAACATACATTTATTATCGCTCATGCATTTGAACGCAATGGTCGGGTCCTGTATGTGGCATTAACAAATCGTTTAAAAAAATCTTGTAAACGTGGACGTGTATGGAAGTCAAAGGCATTCTTAACCGCATTCAAGAATGCAGAGTATGGTTTTGACGAGAGTCGTGCAAAAAGCCAAGGTGGATCTGATGGGATTTTCCTTCTCACTCGTAATTATCTACCAAAAAACGAAATGATGAAGAAAATATTTGATCGTTTCTTAGATAAACAAAATAGTGAAGCTGAGGTTATTGCAAAAGAATTAAACATCAATATAACGTCACTTTTACCAGTTCGGTTGGTATCACACCATATGAGGTTGTTGGGGGTGTTGATGAAAGGAACAACAGAAGATACACTGGTTTTAATTGATTACGATGATACAAAATAATAATATGTACTCATTTAATCCGAAATAAGCGTTTTCATGTTAAAGTATTTCTCAATTTGTTTCTAAACCCCTGACAAAGATGCAGCAGGCCATTCAAAACACTATCTCGGTAAAGCATGGATTACCAAACATCCGGATAATCCAAACCATGTGTTTAGCCAAGGCAAAGTGGTACATGCACTTGATGGCCCGCAGTTTAGCAAATGGAATAAACTCGGCCCTTCGGGAAAGGCGGTAATCGGCGAGGTTCATCGTGCACTCGTTCAACCTGGAACAAACCTGTTGGTTGCAGGAATGACATCCGGTCAAATTTGGGCTTCGAGTTCAGGCGGTGCCGTTGGAACGTGGGATTTGATCTTCGACCGTGATTTTGATCCTGCAGGTGTTCGCAGCATGGCTTTTTCAGTTGCAAACCCACGGGTCCTTTTTGTGTTATATACAAAGGGGACGAGAAAGGACATGCGGGTGGTCAGCCTTGAACATTCCGTCACTTCGGGCATCTGGAACATAACGGGTTACATGGGAGCCGAGTTACCAAACAACGTTACTCTAAACGTGATTTCAGGAGATGGATAGGTGATGGGTATTTTTTTAGGTAATTGATTTAATTATCTAATAGGAGCCCATAAAAAGAACCCGTTGCTGAGAGGTTGTCATAGACTAAATAACAAGACCCCGTTTCTCATATAGGTGGGGTTTTTGGGTTTGAATTGACTATTACTGTTAATTAACTCATTACGCTTTTGACAGGAGCTCGGTAATAAAATGGTCCGTATAATCAGGAAATTTCTCTTTTGGTTTGTCACCTATTCAATTGTTTTTCTGAATTCAGGATGCTACGACAAATTCATGAACGACTTTTTGGAAGGAATGTCTGAAGCCCAAGATGAGCATTCCATGGATGAGAAGGCACAACAACTACCCGGTGTTTACGAAATTTATGGTCTTTTTGTTGAGGATCGGGTCATACGTGACATGGTAATCGAAGCAGTAGGCTTATCACAGCTTGTCCTAATCGTGGATTCAATTACCAAAGGCGAATCAGCAGGTGAATCGAAAAGCCATGTAAAAAATTCAGAGAAGGGATATTCGGAGCTAACCTGGGACATGATTGATGGAAATGTAATGGGCACTTATGGAATACAAGAACCTTTAATGCCTTTTGTTGATAAAAAGATACGAATCAGAGGAATTATCTATGATTTATGTGGGAATGGCTTTTATCTTTGCAGAAAAACGGACTCTGAGGTGTACTGTTCATCAGACCCGGTAAATTATCTGGAGTTGAGAGATAAAGATGGAAACAGACTCTCTTTAAATACCTACCAAAGATATATTAAATAAAAGATAAAAAGAGTAATATCGGAAATCGTCCGTGTGACACAAGTCATAAAATGAGGAGATATTTGATAACAGATAAGACAAAACCACCATGGAGCAAACCATGAAATTTCCACAAAAACGTTTTAGCTTGTTTTAATTTTATTCATCTTTGGTTATGGAGCGACGATCAAAACCGTCACAACTTCTGATCCACCAGGAGCTCTAATTTATAGTGGAGAGACCGCTGACAGTATGTCTTATGAGGCCACAACACCAATGACATTGAAGTTTCATGGAAATAAGCCATATTGGAAAAAATGGTATTACCAAATTAAGAAGGACGGTTATGAAGATTCAAAATTAATTTTTAAACCAAAAGGAGAGATAGGTGGTGACAGATATGTTCACGCTATGCTTAAACCATTGAGTGAAATAGATACTGAACCCGCGAAGAATATATAAAAGAAGTCTTCGTAAGGTATGATAACAATATTTATTCTAAAAAATCCTTCGAAGGTGAAATTATTAAAACGGTAGATATCGGAACAAGGGTGAGATGCCCAAAGATGTTTGCTTTATTATCAGACTTTTTTTTGATAGGTCAAAAATATATAATAAGCAATGTCAAAAAGCTTCAGAACACAGCCGACACATATTATTGCCCAAAGAAAAATCAAAAAGAACGCATTTGGGGACATTGAATACCCGCGAATCGTATCTCGAAAACCTCGTTTGGGAGATATTCATCCGATTGACCGGAAGTTGATGAAAACAGTCTTACAGACGATACCGGTTGAATTCATTTATGGGCTTAAAAAGATAGAGTTGCGTTCTCGCCAAGATAAAATAATTGGAGAGCCTTACGGGTTCTACCGATACTCCGAAAGAATGATCGTGCTGTATTCCGTCCCATCCGATGCATGGGTGCTCGATGGTTTTACTCCTCTATGGCGAAAGGCTTTTACAGTCTGGGGAGCTAAGCTTGAAAAACAAGGAGAAATCTTTTTTTGTTCATGGGATAAAAGTAAACTCAGGCATTTCTTTATCGCAATACTTTGTCATGAATTGGGGCATCATTATACGTTTCAGTACGACTCGAAAAATAAATTAATACCGGACAAAACAACAAATGAAAATCTGGCTGACTTACATGGTTCAAGAATTCTTCTTACAATTGCAGAGGATTTAAAGGCGTTGATCGGAAGCATGGAAGTTTGAATATTTTGCGATTTAAAGACGAATCTATATAATATTAATGTTATGTATACAAAATTATGAAACTCAAAACTGATGAAATTGAAACATTAGTATTTCGTCCGGAAGATGGAAGCTTTTCCTCTGCGGTTAAGATTATTCATCAATCGAGTGGAAATGAATATATATGTGACGAGTTCAAAACACAAATTGAGAATCGTCGAGCTTGTTTGCAAAATTTAATCAGGGATTTATCGACCAAATTTAAAGGAATTTCGTTTCCGAAATATATGCCATTTGATTCAGTAAAGGTACTTCGCCCAAATACTGAAAGATCGGGACGCATATTAGAGCTTATTTGGCACTTCAAGAATAAAGAATGGAACTATTATATAGATTCTGAGGGTAAAAGAATATCTAAACGCTATGTAGAATCTGACTTAGAACGTTTGGACACATAACAACCGCATTGAGTTCGCCGCTTTGCGGCTCGGACCTCGCTGTAACTCGGCCGCTCATGCAGAGCGTTAGCTGAATTAAATTATGAGTAAAGAATGGTTTGATTGGTACGTTGAACAGTTAGGCAAAGAAAAACAATGGGCAACTTATCAGGATCGTTTTCTTTGTCCGTGTTGTTTTATGCCAACACTTGATGAAAGATGTGGCTGGGATATTTGCCCTATATGCTTTTGGGAAGATGA
>JASFLX010000190.1:0-6119 GCA_050117895.1 Desulfobacterales bacterium
CTGCAATCCCGTTTTTATACCTTTTTTTCAGTTCGATTGCCCGTTCAAAAAGGATTTCAAAATCCTCTGGGGTAAGATCGATAAGTGTCAAAATATCTTTTTTCAATGTTTCCTCACCATCGGATTGAATATTTTTAATCTAAAATCTCATCCAGACATGCCGCCAGAGCGTCAATCTCTTCTTTTTCTATGATGAGCGGGGGAATAAACCGCAAAATATTCCCCTGGATGCAGTTTATCAGAAACCCTTTCTCCATGCACGAAGCAACAATCTGATCTCCCTCTATTTTTAGCTTCATACCCAAAAGCAGACCCATACCACGGACATCCTCAATCAATTCATGCCTGTTTTTCAACCATGAAAGCCTTTCCTTAAAATAAACGCCTATTTTTTTGCAATGATCGATTATATTTTCTTCTAAAAGCACCCGGACAACTTCAAGTGACGCCGCGGTGACAACCGGGGTGCCGCCAAATGTGGAAGCATGTGACCCCGGCCCGAACGCTTCGGCAACTTCTTCTCTGGCCAGCATGGCCCCAATGGGCAATCCATTGGCCAGGGCTTTGGCCAGGGTCATTATATCCGGCGCTATACCGAAATGCTCGTAGGCAAAAAGTTTGCCGGTACGTCCCATCCCCGTCTGTATTTCATCAAAAATTAAAAGCATTCCGGTTTCGTCACAAACCTGCCTTACGGCCTCAAGGTACCCGGCATCAGGGCAGCGGACCCCGCCTTCACCCTGGATCGGCTCTATTAAGACGGCGCATGAGGATGGACCGATCTTTCTGCGCAATGCGTCAATGTCATTAAACGGAACACAGTCAAAACCTTCCAGCACGGGTTCGAATCCTTGTTTTATTTTATCCTGTCCGGTTGCGGAAAGGGTGGCCATGGTCCGTCCATGAAATGAATGCTCCATGGAAATTATTCTGTATCTCCCACTTTCCCCTTTTTCCTTGAAATATTTTCTGGCCAGCTTAATGCCTGCCTCATTTGCTTCGGCTCCGCTGTTACAGAAAAATACCCGGTCGGCAAAGCTGTTTTCCGCAAGCCGGGACGCCAGCTCAACCTGGGGAATTGTATAATAAAGGTTCGATACATGAAAAAGGGTATTCGCCTGCATGGAAAGCGCTTTTGAAACCCCTGGATGTGCATGGCCGAGATTGCATACGGCAATCCCGGCAACAAAATCGGTATATTTTTTACCATCCGTATCCCAAAGCATGCATCCTTCGCCTTTTGCCACGACAATGGGAAATCTTTTATAGGTTTTTGCGATAACCTGATCTGCTTTTTTTATTATCTCTTGGGTCATTTTGAGACCTTTCCATTAATCATATGGTCACCTCGGTACCGATCCCCTTATCGGTAAAAAGTTCGAGTAATAAGGCATGGCGCTTGTTACCGTTTATTATGTGCACCTTTTCAACTCCGTTTTTCAGTGCCTCTAAGGCACATTCGATTTTAGGGATCATTCCTCCTGAGATGATTTTTTCTTCCACCATCTGATGGATGTTCTCCGCGCTAATTGATGATATGAGCGACCCTGAAGAATCGAGGACTCCATCGACATCTGTTAGCAAAATAAGTCGACCTGCTGAAAGGGCTATGGCAATACTGCTTGCAACAAGGTCTGCATTTATGTTGTATGTTTCGCCGGATTCCCCGGCGCCGACCGGTGCGATAATGGGAATAAAATCCTGTTGGGTCAGCGTATCGATGATACTCGGGTTGACGTGGGTCACCTCACCCACCAGGCCCGGATCGATGATCTCCGGCGGCTTATCGTTATCCTCTTGGTAAACGATGTGGAGCTTCCTGGCACGAATAAGTCCTCCGTCCTTTCCGCTCAACCCCACGGCCTTGCCCCCCTGCTGATTGATCTGAGCAACAATATCCTTGTTGACTTTGCCCCCTAAAACCATCTCCACA
This sequence comes from Desulfobacterales bacterium, assembly GCA_050117895.1. GTDB lineage: Bacteria > Desulfobacterota > Desulfobacteria > Desulfobacterales > UBA11574 > S5133MH16. Next base: position 1,934 of record JASFLX010000190.1, read on the forward strand.
ACGTCCATGGTCGCCTCATCCGTAAGACGCATGCCTTTTACAAATCTGGAATCCATACCCATGCGGTCAAGAACCGAGTTGATCTGCGGGCCACCTCCATGGACAATAACCGGATTCAGTCCCGTAAACTTCATTAAAGTAATATCCCGAGCAAAATCCTCCTTCAACTGCTCGTCGACCATGGCATGACCTCCGTACTTTACCACCACGGTCATACCATAAAAACGGCGAATATACGGCAGCGCCTCAATCAGTATGTCGGCAACATTCGAGTTCATATTCATCATCTTTTCTTTATTTAGTGCCCGGACGAAAACTAGGATTTTTCGTTAAGATCAAGGAAGACGAAAATTTTAACCACAGGAATACTGGTAGTATTTCGAGGATTAAAATTTGAGTCTGACGCAGATATTGGCGAAAAAGACAGTTTTCGTTCAGGCACAATTTACAAAATATACCGGCTCAGATCCTCGTCATCTTTGATATCCTTTAATTTGTCTTCCACATACTTTTTATCGATGACTATTTTCTTCTCCCGCATATCCGGTGCTTCAAAAAGGATGTCTTCCAGCATGCACTCCATAAGGGTGTAAAGTCTCCGGGCGCCGATGTTCTCGGTCATATTGTTAACTTCTTCAGCTATCCTTGCTATTTCTTCAATCGCTTCATCCTCAAAAACAACATCAACATCTTCGGTCTTTAAAAGAGACACATATTGAAGGATTAGAGCATTCTTGGGCTCTGTCAGTATCCTTACAAACTCCTTCTGACCCAAAGCGTCCAGCTCCACCCTTATGGGAAACCGGCCTTGGAGTTCCGGAATTAAATCCGAAGGCTTGATGGTATGAAAAGCCCCGGCAGCAATGAAAAGAATATTGTCCGTCTTGACCGGACCATATTTTGTTGAAACAGTGCTCCCTTCTATAACAGGAAGGAGATCCCTCTGAACACCTTCCCTGGACACGTCGGGGCCATGGGTGCCGTCTTTTCCGGCAATCTTATCAATTTCATCAAGAAAAATGATTCCGGATTGCTCGACTTTTTTTATGGCCTCTTTGACCACCTTGTCCATATCTACCAGGTTCTGAGCCTCTTCGGCCGCGAGCATCTCCATGGCTTCGGGTACTTTTACCTTACGACGCTTTGTACTTTTGGGAAGAAGACCGCCGATCATATCTTTAAAATTAATCCCCATCTCCTCCATGCCCACGTTGGAGAAAATCTCAACCATAGGCATGGTTCGGTCCGACACATCAAGGTCAACGTATCGATTATCTAGTTTTCCCTGGCGAAGCATTTTTCGAAGCTTTTCCCTTGTGGGGGAAGATTCATCGCTTTTATATGTTACAAGCTCAAACTGTGTCTCTTTTGAATCTTCACGCTTCTGTGTGGGCTGAACTCCTCCTTTTGGAAGCAAAAGATCGAGCATTCTCTCTTCGGCAATTTGACATCCTTTTTCTTTTACAGCCTCCTGTTCCTTTGATTTAAGTTCATTGACCGTAAGTTCGAGAAGATCTCTTACCATGGATTCTACGTCCCGTCCTACATATCCTACTTCCGTAAACTTGGAAGCCTCAACCTTAGTAAATGGAGAATCGGTTAAATTTGAAAGCCTCCTCGCTATCTCTGTCTTACCTACTCCGGTGGGACCGATAAGGATAATGTTCTTGGGGACAATTTCATCACGAAGATCTACCGACACCTGCTGCCTGCGCCAACGATTCCTTAAAGCAATGGCAACAGAACGTTTTGCCCGATGCTGGCCAATGATATATTTATCAAGTTCTTGAACGATTTCGTTGGGTTTTAGACTACTCATTTTCTGCTAATTACCTGTTATGACAAATTACCATCTTATTATTGTAACTTCTCAATAAATCCTGGTGTATGGTTTGCTAAGGTTGCCAAGGGTATTTGGTTTCAGGTGTGATGTGTGAGGAAGCATGTCCAGTAGTAATGAGCCAGCCCTGAGGGAACGATTCATCATTTACCCCATACACTGTCGTTTCCTCCTTAACCCTGACACCTGAAACCTGACACTTGACATCGCAGCCGCGGTTTGTCAATAGATAAGGATCAGCGTTTACCAACGGCCTCGATTTACACCCCTTTACAACTCTTCAATCGTAATCGTGTCATTTGTAAATACGCATAGGGAACCTGCTATTTTCATTGCCTCTTTAACAATATCAACCGCATCCATATCCGTATTTCTCATCATGGCTTTTGCCGCCGCCTGGGCTCCGATGCCCCCGGACCCTATACCCATGAGGTCTTCGTCCGGCTCGATCACATCACCGTTTCCTGAGATAACAAACATGTTTTTATCGTCCACCGCGATCATAATAGCTTCCAGACGCCTCAAATACTTGTCGGTACGCCAGTCCCGTGCCAGTTCAACGGCACTGCGAGTCAGGTTTCCATTATATCGCTCAAGCTTTTTTTCCAAACGTTCGGAAAGGTTTAAGGCATCGGCAGTGGCCCCGGCAAATCCCACGATTATACGGTCATTGTAAATCCTTCTGACTTTTTTTGCCTGATGCTTTATAACGGTATTATTCAAGGTAACCTGGCCGTCACTGGCTACAGCCGCTTTGCCCTTATGTCTGACGGCAAGAATTGTTGTGCCATGAAATTTCATCATTATATTTTTTCCCTGCCTCGAGACCTTTGAAAAATGTCCAATTTTGTTCAAGGCCAAGAAAGGCGAAAATTTTAACCACCCCAGTACGATCTGCCGGACCTACGGGGCAGGCAGACATACATTGAGTATTTCGAGGATTAAAATTTGAGCCTGACGCCGGCATTGGGCAAAAGGGGGCGTTTTGCAGAGGTCTCGTGTTATCGTCTCGGATGCGCTTTATCATAGGTTTCCATTAATCTGTCGATACTTACATGAGTATATTTCTGGGTTGTAGAAAGGCTTTTATGGCCCAACATCTCTTGCACCACCCTCAAATCCGCCCCTGCATCGAGTAAGTGGGTTGCAAAAGAATGACGCATGGAATGTGGGGAAACAGGTATTAACAATCCACATTCTTTTGCTGTCTTTTCCAGAATACGTCCGATCGAACGGGTCGTAAGACGACCCTTGTTTTTGTTTAAAAACAGAGGCGTATTTTCGTCTGTGCCTATACCGGCTTCGATTTGCAACCTTTCTCTGTAATCGGAAATAGCCGTTAAAGCCTTTTTACCCACGGGCACAATCCGTTCCTTGTTCCCTTTTCCAAGCACACGAATCACTTGTTTTCTAAAATCAACATCAAACACGTTCATACCGGCAAGCTCTGAAACACGAATGCCGCTCGAATAAAGGGTTTCAAAAATTGCACGGCTCCTCAAACCAGAAAGTGTATCTGTCCTTATTGAATCCAGCAACCTGAAAATGTCATCAACAGGTAGGTATACGGGAATTGTTTTTTTCTGTTTCGGCGTCAAAATTGAATCCAGCGGATTGTCCAGAATAATACCCCGTTTGACGAGGTATCTGAAAAAAGAACGAATGGCTGAAAGTTTACGCGCTATGGTAACCTTTTTGTTTTTTTTGTGTAAAAATCCCAGATACCCCCTTATCATCAACCCATCTACCTGATCTGCAGTGAAATTATGTATAGAATTTTGTTTCTTCTTCCCTGAAAAGCGTTCTTTATAAATAAGTGATAAAAACTCTTTGAGGTCGTGAGAGTAAGCGCGGCAAGTATTTGCGGAGTACCCCTTTTCTGAGGAAAGGGACTCGATGAAAAATTCTATCTGTTTCTTCAAATAAAGTGAATTCATCAAAATCAAGCGGCTCTACGGGTCTTTTTTTTCAGTTTGGTCAGTCGGCGTCTATAAATTTTTGCCATTTTATTATCATTATTGCTAAGAGCGGCTTCTCGATCCGCCTTCAGCGCCTGGATCTTTTTTTTAATTTCCCGGACTGAGGAATCGGTCTTTTTCGTTAAATCTTCTTTTATTCCTCTCGCCTTTTTTATCGCGCTGATAAGCTCGGCCTTGTTCATCCCATAAACACCTGTTATTTCAGGTAGTTGTTTGCCAACCTCCCTCAATTCCTTGGCTGTCATTTTTTCCAGCGGCTTTTCTTTGGTCTCTTTTTTCTTTTTACCCATGTTACAGGAATCTCCTTTTCTTTCCTTTGTTTATAAAAGCATATGCGGAGGCTTCAAAACCCCCGCAAAAAAAGACA
>JASFLX010000191.1:0-6090 GCA_050117895.1 Desulfobacterales bacterium
CTATCAAGGGCCTCATAGACCTGGTTTCCACTGGCAATGGATACGTCACGCTCGGAAGATGTACCACCGGAAAGAAGCGCAAGAGTTAGTTTTTTCATGGGCTTTCCTTTCAGTATGTTAAATGCTACGGGTTTAAAAAATAAGTTTACAATTTTGGGAGTTGAGGCGCCCGAATGGAAAGGCACGAAACCTTAAAAATTTCAAGCATATTTCGAGTTTTCGTAACGCAGACCGGCGAGATGCATCGGCGTCCGACATGTGAAATTATTTTTGAGTGAGCCCTAAACCGGATACACCGGAAATAACAAATCACAAGAAGCATCAAATCTCAAAGAAATTCCAAATCCCCATATTTCTATGACTTGAGAATCTGTTCTTTAAATCTGTTATATTCATCAAGGGTAATAAGATTGTTTTCAAGCAGGTGGACAAGTTCGGAAAACTCCCTGTTGTGAATTATATTCGGGTCTTCTAGTTGCTTAAATTGCCCGGATGAAGGGGTTTCCAAAGCGGCCGGATCATTTGACCCGCTGATTTTTAAAGATGCAAGTCCTCCTAATAAATTGACTTCAACAGTTCTTCCGCCAAATCGACGAGAGTTTAAAATTTCCCTAAGCGTCTTGCCTTCCATTTTCATGCGTTTATAAAAATGATAGGCTGATGCAACGATGGCAGCAGTACCGGCGATAAAAATCCATATCATGTAATTTATAATACCACGGAAAAAAATAACCAGCAGAACCAATCCTGTAATCAAAACAACATGGAGAACAAGAATTAAATAAGCCATCAAAACACTTTTAAGATGACTTTCCTCTTTTTCTTTTTTATTTAACGCCATAACATTTCTCTATATTATATCCCCTATCCCGCGATACGTGAGAAAAATAATAGGGTTTTTGAACTTTTTTTTCATTTTATCATACATGAATTCGACAATTTAGTAAAGAAACCTTTCCAACATGTCGACATTTTAATTTCAGCCGGTTTTTGAATTTTCAAATCGTTCTACCAATTTTCCCGTATATACCTGTGGCATTTCATGGACAATTGATGTGTCTCGAATTGAGTTTAACTTCAAGATTAAAAAGTTCAGTTTTTTTAATATACGGTATTTTTCGGAAGTTTCCTGCATCCCCGCCAACAGGTCTTCTGTTTGTTTAATCTCCTTTTTTAATTCAATTTCAACCGGGACACAATCTGCATTTTTTAGTATTTTATAAGCCAGACGCAGGTCTTCCGAAACAAAATGGTCGTCCTCAAAAACCAAGGGCTTGCCGACACCGGGCAGGTTTTCAAATTCACCCCTTTTTTGGGCCTTTAGAATTCGTTCTTCAACAATTTTTTCAAAACCGTAAAGCATAGCTGAACTTTTTTTTTCCAAAAAAATAGTGTGTTAAAACAAAAAGGCCCCTAAGATAATATCAGAGACCTAATCTCAATCAAAGCTGGTGGCGATGCAGGGAATCGAACCCCGGACACTGCGGATATGAGCCGCATGCTCTGACCGTCTGAGCTACATCGCCAGGATAACTCTTAAATTTTTTTAATATAGTTAACAGCAGCCTTTTTAATTTTGGAATTGGATTCTCTAACAACTTACTTTTTTTTAGTCAAGTTATAAAATCGCTTCTCAATTTAACTCAAATTTAAGATATGGATTATCCGGGAACGGATCCCTCCGCCTCAATAGCAAATTCTTCCAGATCGCCCGGCAAATTGCCGAATACAATCATAAACGGCAGCTCTTGACCGGGTTTAACCTTAATATTCGAATTATTGTCGCCCAGGCGATTTGACAATCGTTTTTTAATAGCTGGAAGCTCCAGATTTGAAAGTTCAATATCTGACAGAACGTTTCCGCAAAAAACCGTCTCTTTTTGAACAAGAATTTTCCCTTTTGCATACAGTTTCCCGGTTACCTTGATATAACTGCGAACATCCGAGTACCCGTTTTTAATTTTACCGGTTATCATAAAAAGCTTTCCTGCTTTGACATTTTTAACAAACGAACTATCAATATTCAAAGTATCTATTTTAAGGTTGCCGGCAGGGTCTGAAATTTGAGGTTTAAAATAATCACTAACAAAAGGAATCTCAATATTCATAAAGTCGAGCAAAACATAAACGCCGTAACAACCGCCTCCCAATAGCACTAGAATCAGCAAAACAATTAACGGTTTGCTGACTCGTTTTTCCACACCAGGCGTTGCTTTGACCACCACCGGTTTCACATGGGCAATCTCTTCTTCCGGCAGATCCTCCTGATCGGTGTCTTCAATAGCAAATTTTTGATCTATCTCTTCCGGTTCAGAAAAATCGGCGGTTTCGGGTTGATCCGCCGTTGCTTCCATCTCATCAAGTTCAGTTTCTAACGTCTCCTCCGGCAAAGCAGAATCAACAGGTTCCGCTTCCTTTTCAGTCTCCTCTTCTTCTGCTTCAAACATCTTCTCTATATCTGATAAATCGACCTCTTCCAACTCTTCAGTTTCGACACTCGCCTCCATATCCTCAGGCGCTTTTTCAATATCGGGTTCGATTTCCATATCCAATTCAAGTTCAATGTCTTCCGGCTCCGCCATGTCTTTCTCCTCAGTTACCGGATCGTCCAAATCGATCAATTCCTCTATATCCGAGAGATCGAGTTCATCCGGTTCCTCAGGTTCGGCTTCCATCTTTACATCCTCTGATGGTTTTTCAGGCTCGGGCTCCAGTTCCAGTTCTAAATCCCCAATCGCCTCGTCAACATCGCTCTCTTTTTCAAGAACTTGTGTTTCATCCAGCAGGTCTTCCATTTCTGACAGATCAAGTTTGTCCGGTTCCTCGAGTTTGGCTTCCATCTCCACTTCCTCTGATGGTTTTTCAGGCTCGGGCTCCAGATCCAGATCCAGTTTGAAATCTTCAATGGCCTCACCCGCATCGTCTTCTTTTTCCGGAATTTCTTCCTTTGAAAGCATCGCATCCATTTCCGGAACATCAGGTTCACCGGCCCCTGAATCATCCAATCGGCCGGTTTCATCATCTTCAGCCTCTTGGTCTAATTCAACATCCGATATCATTTCATCCGGTTGTTCAGCTTCTTCTGGGGGCACCGGTGGATAGGCCATAAAAATTTCTTTGCATTTTGAGCATCGAACTTTGGAACCCTCCGGTTTTAGAAGACTTTCATCTAAATTGAAACTGGCGTTACATGCCTTACAGGTAATAATCATGGTATACCCCACCGCTTATAATTTAAGGTGATAAATCTCCGCTAAATTTCTATAATTTTCATTATAATCAAGCCCATAACCCACAAGGAAGCCTTCAGCCACTTCATGGCAGGTATAGTCAATTCTAATATCTTCACTACGGCGTTCGTGTTTGTCAAGCAAAGCACAAACTTTAACCGTTTTTGGATTAAAAGTTTTTAAATAATCAATGATAAAAGATAAAGTCAAGCCTGTATCGACGATATCTTCTACAATCAATACATCTTTATGATTAACATCAATTTCAATTTCTTTTGTCAAACGGACATTCCCGGATGATGAAACGTCGGAGCCGTAGCTGCAGACACGTATGAAATCAAGTTTAACCGGAATAGTCAGATGCCGAACAAGATCAGATAAAAAGACAAATGCACCATTTAAGATCCCGATGAGAATAAGTTCACGATCCTGATAGTCGGATGAAATCCTGCGCGCAACCCGGGCGACCATATTGTCGATATCATTTTTATTTAAAACAGGAATAAGTTCAGGCATAATTAGAAATTGAGACCTTTGAAAAACACCCCTTTTCATTCGACGAGTTGATCCTGCCTAATCTTTAGGCATTTTAGTTGCTCTTGTCAATAAATTTAATTCGTTACAGTCCGACATCAGCCAGCTGTTCAATCAGTTTTTTTTGCTTTTTGGTAAGCTTTACCGGCATGTTCACATGGATATATACATAAAGATCACCCTTGTCTTTACCATGCATATGGGGAAGTCCGTGTCCTGCAAGACGCATCTTGGTTTTATGTTTTGTTCCGGGAGGTATTTTCAAGCTTAACTCTTTTTTACCGATGGTGGGAACGGAAATACTCGATCCGAGGAGAGCCTCGCTCAGTTTTATCTCCCTACGCATATAAAGATCATACCCTTTAGACTCATAGACGTTATCACCCAGCACCTTGGACTGAATATACAGATCTCCGGGAGGCCCGCCAAATGGGTCTGGATCACCTTTACCCCCGACACGAAGTTTCTTCCCGGATATCATTCCTTTTGGAATCTTTACCGTAATCTTTTCACTACGGCCTTGATGTTGGTATGATACGGTTTTACTTGTTCCGGTTGCCACCTCCTCTAATGTTAGCGGCAGCTCATACACCAGGTCTGTTCCTTTTGACCGGGCCTTGTGTTGCCTCTGATAACTGTCAAACGGGGTTCCCCCTCCGAAGGAAAACCGCATACCGTTACCCCGGCCCGAAAAACCTCGGGATTTTCCAAACAAATCGCTGAATATATTGTCAAAATCGAACCCTTTAAAGATGTCTTCCTGTGAAAACCGCTGCTGGAATCCTGTGGCACCAAACGTGTCATACTGTTTGCGTTTCTCCTTATCGCTCAAAACAGCATATGCTTCACTTATTTTTTTAAATTTTTCTTCATCGCTTTTATTTCCTTTTGTATGGTCGGGATGGTACTTCATTGCGAGCTTCCGATAAGACTTCTTAATATCTTCCTCAGAAGCGTTTTTATTTACTCCGAGTATTTTATAATAATCTGTTTCAGACATCTCCAAATTACCTCAATTGTAGAATAAATTTTTATGACATTTCAAAATAAGTTGAAAATCATTAGGTGTCAAGGATCATTCGATTTTTTGATTTCCGGTTCCCGATGAATATTTCTCAGCGGCTTTGAGGGAAATCATAATCACAGAAAGCGCAGCAGGTGTGATTCCATCTATGCGGGACGCCTGACCGAGTGAAGAAGGCATTATGGCAGAAAGTTTTTCTTTGAGTTCATTTGAAAGTCCGTGAACCTTTGTGAAATCAAAATTTTCCGGTATTTTCATCCGTTCCAGATGGGTGAACTTTTCGATTTCCTTGAGCTGTCGCTGGATATACCCTTCGTATTTAATCTCTATTTCCACCTGTTGAGCAACAGATTCACTGATGTTATAAGGACTTTTGGCCAGTTCTTGTGCGGCATGGTAATCGAGTTCTGCCCTTTTTAGAAGCTGATCCAGATAGATGCCGCTTTTTAACGGTCTTGTCCCTTGATTGACCAAATAATCATTTATCTTTTTGGCAGGCTTTATCACGGTTCCTTTTATTCTTTTAATCTCTTTGGCAATCTGCTTTTTTCGTTCATTTACATCTTTTAATGTGTCATCATCAATTAGGCCCAATTCATGGCCGGATTCCATTAACCTCAAATCCGCGTTATCCTCCCGCAACATAAGCCTGTATTCCGCTCGCGACGTGAACATGCGATACGGTTCACGGGTGCCCCTTGTAACAAGATCATCTATCATGACCGCCATGTAAGCCTGGGACCTGTCGAGAATGAACGCCGGCCTTCCCTGGATCTTGCAAGCGGCATTAATTCCTGACCATATCCCCTGGGCGGCTGCTTCTTCATAACCCGATGTTCCGTTAATCTGACCGGCCATATAAAGTCCTGAAATCCGCTTTGTTTCAAGGGTAGGCTTGAGTTGGACAGGATTAACATAGTCGTATTCTATGGCATACGCAGGCCGCATGATCTCGGCCGCTTCCAACCCTTTGACGGATCTGACAAACTGAATCTGAATTTCCATGGGAAGACTGTTCCCCAGGCCGCTGGCATAGACCTCATCGGTATCCAGCCCTTCGGGCTCTAAGATTACCTGGTGCCTTTCCTTATCCGGAAACCGGACCATCTTATCTTCAAACGAGGGGCAGTAGCGGGCCGAAACTCCTGTTATCATGCCGCCATACAGAGCGGATCGTTTTAGGTTTTTTTTCACGATCTCGTGGCTGTTCCGGTTGGTATGCCCGATATAGCTTTGAATCTGGGGATTGTTAATCTTTTTGGTGAAAAACGAAAATGGTTTTGGCTCCTCTTCCGACCCATG
>JASFLX010000192.1:0-6052 GCA_050117895.1 Desulfobacterales bacterium
ACTTTAATCCGGCCTGAAGGTAGAAAATATATCGTGGTTTTCAGATCATACGCTTGACCGGCAAAAGACCAAGCCGTAAGCCTGTCGGATATGGTTTTTATGGGATCATGGCTTTTTATCAAAGAAATGTTGTTCTCCTGATTCAGCAACACAACGGTTTTTACGGGTATCCGATCCCAGCCTATTTTACCTGAAATTTGATCACCGGTGTAGACATGACCGTCTGGAAATTTGTAGACCGTTGTCCGGCTGTCGTAATCTTCCCCGGCGATGGACCATGCGGTGTTGCTCTGTGTAATAACGTTGCCATCATCTGTTTTTGCATAATATTTCCGCCGACCATAATATATTTTGGATAGCTGAAGATCTGCCAAAAGACGGCCGGACCGCACATCAGGATCATAACTCCAGGTCGGTCCCAGTCCGGCTTTTTCGCGAATAAAATTGCTTGCACAACGCTTACGTCCCCGTTGATTTTTTCTAAACCAACGGTTGGGTTTCCCATAAGCCACCTGGCTGTGGGTCAACACCGCCCGATCATCCAGGCCATATACCCCTTGCAAAATGTTAATCAAAATGCCCACGGAACGATACTGGCTTTCAGTGATGGATGCGTAATGATACCCGACCAATTCTATTCCAATGGAAATATTGCTGATATCCGTCTCCCCGTTCCACATGCTAAGACCGGCATGATCGGCCACGTATTTCTTGTCCAGAACACGATAAGTGCGTCCGTTTCTGGCAATCACATAATGGGCATGTCCGCCATGGGTTCTTCGACCGTTTCGCAACCGTTTTCCCTTGGAAACAACCCTTAGGGTCATTTTAAGCCCGAGTTCCGAGGTGTGGACAATAATATATTTGGTCTGTTTACGCCTGATTTTTTTATAACCCCGATTCAGCCGCGAACGGTAATCCACAATGGAACGCTGTAAGCTTCTGCGCTCTTTCAGAGGGTATGCAAAAGAAACCTGTGGCAAGTTAAAAATAAAAAATAAAAAAATAACCCATATAAATCGTTTATTGTAAAAATTTGAAAAATCACGCATAAATTTAATCACATTCAATCCGCTTGCATTAAAAAAATATTTATGAAAAAGTATCCTATCCGAAGTTGAATCAGGATGTCAACTACGGCTTTTTCAGGAAAAGAAGCCTCATGAGTCACCCGAACAACAAAATCATATGTTCCATGATCTAGGTAAGCAAGTATTACAATAAATATCTTTCAAACCATTTAACTGAAAAAGGAGAAAAGATGAACAAGAAGTCTAAATTTCTCATTATGTTAATGCTAACCTTATTGTTTGTTTTGTCCTTCACCCTAAATACCCACAGAGTCGCCTGTGCGGATAATACAGAATTGATGATAGGGGAGAATACTTTTCAGTTTGGGTTCGATATCAGATATCTTGATTATGAAGAAGATGGCTTGATAGAAGAAGATGGTTTGATGTACGGAATTGCTGGAAGCTATATCTACCATGGAAACAACAAATTGATGTTTGAAACAAGTTTTAGTCTTGTTTTTGGTGAAATTGATTATGATGGACAGACACAGTCCGGCACGCCATTAAAGGCAGATACCGATGATTGGATCTTCGAATGGCGTGGTTTGATTGGAAAGGATTATAGGTTTAAAAGCAGTAGCATAATAACTCCTTTTATGGGCATTGGCTATCGTTATTGGAATGATGATATTGATGCTTCCGGAGGATATGAAAGAGAGATACAATACTGGTATCTTCCCGTTGGGGTTAAAACGATTAGTCCTTTAAATGGCAATTGGACTTGGGGGATAAGCTTAGAATATGATCTTTTCTTAGGAGGAAAGGTTCAAAGTCACCTTAGCGATGTTCAACCCGTTTATAATGATCCCGAAAATGACCAAGATTTTGGAGATGGTTATGGTTTGGCACTTTCCTTAAAGTTTAATAGGAACTTGTCCAATAGTTATGGTTTTTCTATCGAGCCATACATAAGATATTGGGATATTGACGAATCAGATACTTCAACTTTAACTTCATATGGAATTCCAATAGCTTATGTAGTAGAACCTGATAACGAAACTATCGCTTATGGGTTGCGATTAAATATCACTTTCTAAAATAAATTAAGCACATAAAATATTTTCCCATTTTGTTTGCGATCAATTAAATGTTTTAGTGTTTGAGTTGTAAGTTGACAAAAATGACCACACTATTTTTGATTTTGGGAAGCATTAATGTGGCTGAGGCAGTTTCTATGGGAGCATTTTGAGCACATTCCCTAAAAACTAATATACTACCTCATTCGAGGAAAAATCGCGGATGCATCCTCCCGTTAACGGGATCTTCTTTTCACTATGAGCAGCATAAAGGGGCAAGCCCGCACCGCATCATTATCCAAGCTGCCCTTTGCAGCCTGTTTTCTCTCAAAAACACACCGAGCATTAGAAAAACTAGTACCATAAAACATAAAATCTAGTACTAAAGTATTAGAATTCTCGACCTACAAGTACGAAAAAAATCATACTCTTGCCCAATTGCAACTTAATTTATTCTTTGGTAAAAGGTAGATTGTATTATAAGACTCTGTTAAGTAAACAAACAATCAAAAAAATAGGTTTTAAACGCACGTTTTTTTGAGGCAATCTCACTATATTGTACATAAAAGAAATTTAAAAGAAGGGGTGTTGGATGAATTTTAAATTGCGCTTACTTTTAATCAGTCTTTTTTTTGTTATGTTTTCGGCGGCTGGACACAGTGCTGAGAAGAAACAGATTCTTATACTAAACTCCTATCATAAGGGCTATCCATGGACCGACGGCCTGGTCAAAGGTATAGAAGAGACTCTTACACAGAGGATAGAAAACTGTGAGATCCTCATAGAATATATGGATACAAAGCGAATTAACACGGATGAATACAAAGAGGCGTTTTTCCGACTAATGAAAATGAAATATACCAAAATTAATTTGGATATCATTATCGTCTCAGATGACAACGCCTTCCTTTTTGCCGTGAAGTATCATAGAAGCCTGTTTGGTAATACACCAATTGTATTTATGGGGGTTAATAATTTCAGTCCTTCAATGATTGACGGACATGAGGAGCAAATAACCGGGATCGTGCAGGATGCGGACATTCCTGCCACATTACACACAGCCTTAAAGCTTCATCCTAACACCACTCAAGTTGCGGTTTTATGTGATGGCACCACAACGGGTCAGGCATACATCCGGCAAGCCTTTGCAGCTGAGTCTCAATTTGAAACTCTGAAATTTATATATTTGGATGGCACTGAATTAACAACTTCAGAAATGTTGGAACGGCTGAGCAGCCTTCCCAATAACAGCATTGCGCTATTGTGTATATGGCTGAAGGACAAGAATGGTGTTTTCGTGCCATGGGAAAGAGGATACCCTGATATTTCAAAAAATTCACCGGTCCCTCTGTATGGTATTCTAGATTCAATGCTTCAATATGGAATCCTCGGCGGTAAAGTTCAATCGGGAAAACACCATGGTGCGGAGGCAGCTAAAATTGCCTTGAAACTCCTGGAAGGCAAAAAAGTTACAGATATACCTGTGAGGCTGGAAAGCCCGAATACATATATGTTTGATTACAGTCAATTGCAAAGATGGAATCTTTCAAAGACGGTTTTACCCCGGGGAAGTATCATTTTAAACCAACCCCAATCGGTATTTTATCAATACAAAAATATTGTTTGGGGAACAATTGGAACTTTTGCCTTCTTGATTGTTGTGATTATGGTCCTTGGCAGTAATATTATTCGCCGCAAGTCGGCGGAAGAAAATCTGCGGGAAAGCGAGCAGAAATACAGATTATTGGTAGAAAATCTCCCAGGTACTGTTTTCAGAGGATTTAAGGACTGGTCTGTCGAATTTTTTGATAATACGATTGAGATATTCACCGGCTATAATGTTGATGAATTTAATTCCAGGAGAATGAAATGGATTGATATTTTTGTTGAAGAAGATATTGTCACTGCAAAGCAAAGCTTTATCCAGGCCTTAAAAACAAACAAATCATACATTAGAGAATACAGGGTCAAATCCAAGTTTGAAGGCATTCATTGGATACAAGAAAGAGGACAAATAGAGTGTGACGATAACGGTGAGATTGAATATGTGGATGGAGTCTTTTTTGATGTTACCGATCGCAAACAGGCACAGAAGGCGCTGAGGGAAAGTGAGGAACGATTCAAAGATCTGGCCAACTTGCTGCCTCAGCCCGTCTGGGAAACGGATTTGGAGGGAAACTTCACATACACCAACCGGGCAGGGTACGAGAGTTTCGGCTATACCCCAAAGGACCTTAAAGAGGGATTGTCCATAGCAGAGGTCATTGCCCTTGAGGATAGAGAACGGGGGGTTGAGAACTTCGGCAAGACGCTTCGAGGGATAAAGCATGAGAATTACGAATACACTTGTTTAACAAAAGACGGCAGGAAGTTTCCCGCTTTGATATACAGCACCCCCATTATAAAAGACGGTGAAGCATTCGGGGTAAGAGGCGTTACATTGGACATTACCGATCTCAAAAAGGCGGAAGTCGAGTTGCAAAGGTCGGAAAATCGTTATCGAACGCTCTATCAGGAATCCATGCAGAGAGAACAATTGTACGAATCCCTTCTTAAATCGGCCCCCGACGCCGTTGCCATTTATAACCTTAATGGCGAGACAACTTATGTCAATCCGGCCTTTACGCAAATCTTTGGTTTCACCATGCAAGATGTCCAAGGAAAACGAATTCCTTTTGTTCCTGAAAGCGAAATGGAAAAGACCATTGCCGGTATTAAACAGGTTCTTGAAGGAGAATCTGTTACCGGTTTTGAAACCAAGAGACGGACCAAAGACGGCAGGATTTTGGATATAATTCTGAGTTCCGCCTGTTATAATGATCATGAAGGTCATCGAGCAGGAATCGTTGTATTTCTGCGAGATGTAACCGAAGCCAAGCAAACCGAAAGACAGCTCCAACAAGTCCAAAAAATGGAATCCATCGGCACACTGGCAGGCGGCATTGCCCATGACTTCAACAATATGCTGGGGATAATAGTCGGTAATACGGAACTGGCAATGGATGATGTTTCCGAGTGGAATCCGGTAAGGCAAAATTTGGAAGAAATTCGTATTGCCAGCATGCGCGCCAGAGATATGATCAAGAGAATTATGGCCTTCAGTCGCCAAACCCCACGGGAAATGAAACCGGTCAGGATTGGCTCGATTATCGAAGAATCTCTCAAGTTATTGCGATCTTCAATTCCAACGACAATTGAAATCCACCAGAATATTTCAAGCGATTCAGATATCGTCCGTGCAGATCCGACACAAATAAATCAGATCCTCATCAATCTTTGCACCAATGCCGCCCAAGCCATAGGAGAAAAAGCGGGCGTCTTGGAGGTTAGCCTTGAAAATATTGAATTAGATGAGGAATCTGCCATTCATTATTATGACCTATCCTCCGGCAAATATGTAAGACTGACGGTAAGTGACACAGGAGATGCTATTGATCCCAAGATCTTGGAACGGATATTCGACCCATATTTTACCACTAAGAAAGTCGGTGAAGGTTCAGGGATGGGGCTTTCTGTGGTCCACGGCATAGTTAAAAGCCATGGGGGGGGGATTTCGGTAATTAGCAAACCGGGAAAAGGAACAATCTTTCATATACTTTTTCCCGGCATTGAAGATGAGCCGGAATCGGAAATTGAGATTGCGGCTGAGATTCCCATGGGAAAGGAAAGAATACTTTTTGTTGATGATGAAAAGGCTATGGTAAATACAATTCAACCCATGATAGAACGCCTGGGATATAATGTGACTACAAGGACGAGCAGTATTGAAGCCCTGGAGGCCTTCCGTGCTAATCCTGGCAGATTCGATCTGGTCATTACCGATTTTACCATGCCCAATATGACAGGTATGGAACTGGCTAAAGAGCTTTTAAAATTACGGCCCAATATACCTATAATTCTTTGTACCGGGTATAGTGAACATATAAATGAAGATAAAGCCAAAGCAAGCGGAATCCGTGCTTT
>JASFLX010000193.1:0-6040 GCA_050117895.1 Desulfobacterales bacterium
CCATAACCACCGGTTGGATAAAAAAAATATTTTTTTCTGCGTTTGCTGTGTGGTAAAATAATATGAAAAAATCGGGTTAGACTTTTGGACAGCGTCCCCTGGTTTCACAATATAGTTGGAGCAGGGCAATGGCAACCGCATGCTTTTTCTGGGTTGGCGAGCCCCACAGGGGCCATCGCTTCATGGCCTTTAAGATTCTTTCTAGGTTCTCATTAAACAGATGGGCTCGTTCAAATTCGCCGTAAGACCTGCTGCCTCCGGGACCGAAAGTCGGAAACCAGATGGGGACCCAGCCTTCCACGGTCTCATCGTACATGTCCCACGCATCCGACGGGTTCACATCCGGAGGCACGGTTTCCCAACTGATTTCCGGCATATCAATATTTTTGTCCAGAAGTTCGGTTAGCAGAGGATTCGGCATCTTTTTCATCTAATCACCTCTTATACTTCAACAGAGTCATAAATTAAAGTGTGTTATAAGTCGGTTGTTTCCGTATCTTCTTCGGGTTTTTGTTTCGGACCCTTGGCGATCTCTTCGACCGTATTATAAACGGTTTTGAAGGTTTCATGGAAACCGGTGGGGCCCACCCGTCCGGTCTCTATAAATTTAACGACAATTTCTTTGGTGGCTCTAAGAATCAATTCGTCGATTGAGCTCATCTGAAACTCCTTTTTTATATTAGTTTTATTAATTATTTTGATCTGTTAGCAGATAAATTTGCAGGTGTCAAGATTCCCGTCCGCCGCTTTAGGGTCAGGGGAGATTAAAAATTCTGACGGTCTATTTGACACAGGGCGAATTATCAATTATTACAAGATGTAAATACAGAAATTGTTTTTCGAGTGTTACATTCTGTGAAGCGGAGAAAACCAACAATGTCATCGGTAAATGAAAAGAATATAAAACATAACATTGAAAGTCCGGATACCATTAAAACCGACATGCTGGAGTGCATAGAATATGAATTTAAGTCCCGAAGAGACATTGATATTGTCATTAAACAGCCGGAGTATACCTCGCTATGTCCCATTTCCGGACTTCCCGATGTGGGCTGTATCATCATCAAATACCGGCCGGATACTCAAATCGTTGAATTAAAATCTTTAAAATATTACCTGTTACAATATAGAAACGTGGGGATTTTTTATGAGAGTCTGGTCAACCGAATTTTAAATGACCTGGTTTCCTTACTGGCACCCAAGTTCATGGAGGTTACCGGTGATTTTACTGCAAGAGGCGGAATCACCACCACGGTTACCGCTGTATTTCAAGGGAAAAATAATGAATAGAAAAATGAGAGCTCTTTATATAAAGACTCATATGCTTGCATGGGTTTCGTTTTTATCGCTTTGTATCCCTCTGATGACCGGATGTTCTACTTATAGCGACGTGAAAAAAAAGACGAAAAGGATTATCCGGGATTATAAGGCACCGGATGAAGATTTGAAAAAAAGAGTTTCCATTGCGTTTTTTGAAAACAAAACAACTTTCGTGGGTAAAGGATTAGAGGAAAACTTCCTTAAAGATCTGGTGGAAACCATTAAGACTTCCTGCCAGGACATACTTGTGTTGGCGCCGGATGATCCCGACTATCCTGATGATCTTGTAAACCTGCCCAGGCAGGCATCCGGCTTGATCGAAAACTTTGATCTGGCTAAAACGGGCAGACAGCTCGGTTTGAATGCGGTGGTAACCGGAGCATTAATAGATATCTCAAATCATAAAAAGGCTCGGGGAATCCTGTGGTTCAAAGAAATTTACAATTATGTCCAGGTCCAGGTAATGACCGAGGTATACGATACTCTGACCGGTGCAAAACTACTTGATAAGAGTTATACGCACCAAATCCAGGACGAGGATATATTATATGATGATGTATCATATTATTACTCAACCGACAAGACCGGTGAAATCAGTACCCATATAATAAATGATGCGTTGAGATTTATTGCTGCCGATATGGGAGAACAAATCTGTGATGCGATCGTTCTACAGCCCTGGAAAGGATACATTACGTCAGCCTTTGCCGAAAAGGTTGTCATTTCTTCCGGGGAAAAAGTGGGGATAGCGCCGGGTGATATATTTGAAGTTTATAACTGTAACGGCGTATTCACGGGTGTAGAAAAGCATCAGTTCTTTGTACCCGGTCTTAAGACCGGCGAGATTAAAATAACAAAAGTTTATCCGGATCGTTCCGAAGGGGTTCGTTTTTCAGGCCAAAATATAGCGCCGGGCTGTTCCATTCGCCCCAAGGATTGAATCTATGTTTTCACCCGATACACAGCAATCGGTTCATTGACCCCCTTGACCGTTGCTGAAGGCAGGGTTTCAACTTCTATGTCCCCGGGAAGTTGTTTATACGTGGATTCACTGATAAGTATTTCACCGCCTCTTGCCATGCCTTGTAGCCGTGCGGCGATATTGACCGGCATTCCGATGGAGGTAAACTCCTTGATCCTCAATGATCCCAAAATTCCGGAAAAGACTTTTCCGGTTGAAATGCCTATGCCGATTTTCAGCCGTAACCCATTTTTTTCATAAAGTTTATCGTCGATCTCCTTTGCTCTTTTTTGCATTTTAATGCCGGTTTTTACCGCTCTGATCGCATTGTCTTTGCATTCAACCGGAGAGCCGAAAACCACCATAATACTGTCACCGATATGCTTGTCCACGGTTCCGTTGTTTTGGTAGGCGATTTCACCCAGGGGGGTAAAATAGTCGTTGTTCAAAAAGGCCGCAACTTTATCCGCGGGAACCTGCTGGGACATCCGGGTAAAATTTCGAATATCTGAAAAAAGGATCGATACTTCCTGGGATGTGGGTTTCAGAACTCCGGGTGATTTTTCAATCTTTTGATAAACCGGTTCTGAAACAAACTGCTTCAGTCGCTTTCGCACATTAATGGTATGGAGCTTGGCCCTGAGTTCAATATTATCAAAGGGTTTGGTCAGGAAACCGTCGATTCCCTGGTTTGTGGCCTGAATGGCTGCTTCCATGGTTGCATATCCGGTAAGAATGATTCGCGTAATTTCGGGATTCATGGACCCGATGGCGCCAAGTGTTTCAAGACCGTTCAATCCCGGCATTTTGTAGTCCGAGATCACCGTTTCCATATCGAGGATGTTGTCTTTGACGAAAGATATACCTGCTTCGCCGTTTTCTGCAGTATAGGTTCTATAGGGTTCGCTCTTGAGTGCACGAACCACAGCACGACGAATTCCTTCTTCATCATCGATAAAAAGTAGTTTTCTCATTTGATATTTCCCGCTTTTGTTGTTCCTGTTATGCCATTATTTTATATGACATAAAGGGTGAGGTTAGCGTTCCGTGGTGAAATCAAAACCTGTCCCTCCCACCGGCCCTTAGGCTTGATCAGGATTTTTTCATCAATTTTCGTGCCAAATCCGCAAATGTGTTACACCCATTAGAATATTAAGGGGATTTTTTAAGCGCAATATGTTGGAATACCCTTATCCCATGGGCATTTGAGAACATTATTATTTTTTATGGGTAAGAAATTTTATTTAAGAATCATAGGAAGGAGAAAGGAGCCGGAAAGAATAATGCACAGAAAAATGTTCATGCATACACATTTTTCTGTGCAAATACTCCACCTGTCGATAATAAAAGGGCCATTTTTGAATGGAAATAAATTAGTTTCCATCCAAAAATCTATATTGGGCACAAATTAAGTTTCCAATGCAGAAATGAGCAATTTTTCGCAAAGTCAAGGAAATCAAGGAATTACGCGGAGGCGTACAAGTGGTACGCCGCACAAGTAATTCCGCAGATTGACGCAGAGATTGTGGAAAAGGGCCATTTCTGGATGGAAACTAATTAGGGTTTGACATAATTATGGTCTAAAATTATAAATTGATGGAGCAAATTTTATAATACGGAGGAAAACATGGCATTCGACCCTGAAAAAGATAAAATTTTAAACAAATGGAAATGTGAAGAAACCGGTCTTGTTGTTTCGATCAATCAGTATGGCGAAGGGGAACCCAAAGTCCAGATCGGACCCCGGATGTTTACGAGAAAAGACGGAGGAGAGTCCCAACGAAGGGCGGGTCGTCTCAGCATAGAGGATTTGATGTGGTTTTACGAGATTATTGATGAGGTAAAAGATACACTGTCAAGCCTGGCAAAACCCTTATGATCAGGGCAAATAAATCATGCAAGAAGGTATCGATCCTTTGGTAATAAAAAAAGTTGAGGATTTAAGGAAAGCGCTTCACCGGCATAATTACCGGTATTACGTGCTGGATGATCCGGAAATATCGGATTCCGAATACGACCGCATGATGCAGGAGTTGATAAAGCTGGAGACCGACTATCCGGATCTTTCGAGTCCGGATTCGCCCACGTTGCGGGTTGGCGCCCCACCCCTTGATAAGTTTGAAACTGTGGCGCATTCCATTCCCATGCTGAGCCTGGATAACGGGTTTAAAAATTCGGATATCATTGAGTTTGATCTTCGCGTAAAAAGAAATCTCGATACGGACGGTGACATTATCTACACGGCCGAACCCAAGTTGGACGGTGTTGCTATTGAGCTTGTCTACGAAAACGGCCGGCTGGTCACTGCGTCCACCCGAGGTGATGGTTTCAACGGTGAGTTGATTACATCAAACGCCCGAACCATACGATCGGTACCCATGCTCCTTGAAAGCAAAGAAAATAAAAACATTCCCTCGCACCTCGAGGTAAGGGGAGAGGTTTTTATCCGAAAAGAAGGGTTCAAGCGCTTAAACGATGAACGTCTCCAACAAAATTTACCGCCGTTCGCCAATCCCAGAAATGCAGCGGCCGGATCTTTAAGACAGCTCGATTCCAGAATTACGGCCAACCGTCCTTTGGAAATATTTTTCTACGGTATCGGTGAGGTCTCGGATTTTGATATGGAATCGCACGGGGACATTCTGTATGCCTTGAAGGCGCTTGGGTTCAGGGTTAATCCGCATATTAGATGTAAAATCACTCTCAATGAGGTCCTTGATTATTACCGGGAACTTTCTGAAAAGCGTCGTCTTTTGCCCTACGATATTGACGGTGTGGTAGTTAAAGTCGACGGTATTGGATTGCAGCAGACTCTCGGAGCAACCTCCCGGAGCCCGCGATGGGCCATCGCCTATAAATTTAAAGCGATTCAAGAGACGACCCGGATAACCGGCATAGAAGTTCAGGTCGGAAGAACCGGCATGTTAACGCCTGTGGCGCATCTGGTTCCCGTTACTATCGGGGGCGCCCGGGTCAGGCGTGCAACCCTGCACAACGAAGATGAAATAAAAAGAAAAGATATAAGAATCGGCGATACGGTTCTGGTCCAGCGGGCGGGAGACGTTATCCCCGAAGTGGTTAAGGTGATCGATTCCAAGAGGACGGGACAAGAAATACGGTTTAAAATGCCGCAACATTGTCCGGTATGCAATTCTTCTGTGGTTCGTGCTGAAGATGAGTCGGCGCTACGGTGTATTAACACGACCTGTTCCGCGCAGGTCAAAGAACGAATCAAACATTTCGCATCAAAAGGCGCTTTTGACATAGACGGGCTGGGAGATAAACTGGTCGAACAACTGGTAGATAGGGGATTGCTTTTTTCATATGCGGATATCTTTGGGTTGAATGAAGATACGCTAAAAAACCTGGAACGCATGGGACAAAAATCTGCCGCAAATATTGTAGACGCTATCGAAAAAAGCAAGCGGATCACTCTGGCCCGTTTTATTTATTCTCTGGGAATCCGGCATGTGGGGGAACATGTGGCCGGCATTCTTGCAACAGCCTTTGGAAGTCTGGAAGAACTTATTCATGCGACACGAGATGATCTTACAGCGATTCAAGGGGTGGGACCTGTTGTTGCCGAAAGTATCGCAGACTTTTTTGAACAGGATGAAAACCGGAATTTGGTAAACGATATTGTGGCCGGCGGGGTTCGAATTTCGGGAGAAACACCTCGAAAACCAGGCGGACTGGAAGGCAAGGTATTTGTTCTTACCGGCACCTTTGAAACCCTGACAAGAAGCCAGGCCAAAGAGA
>JASFLX010000194.1:0-6023 GCA_050117895.1 Desulfobacterales bacterium
AGGACCTTGTCGTCCACACTGGGGAATCGGACGATGAGCCGATCCTCCACCAGATACTTAAAACCGGCCACAGGCCCACGGTGGATATCGATCCCCTGATAAACAAACGGCCGGTGGACCTACTACCCGAATCCGGCCATAACGGATTGTCCGATTTGGACCGCGTCAAAGCCGCCATGGGCCCGGAATATAGCGACCTGAAAGCATCCCTTCACTGCCTCCGTTTTTTGCCCCAAATGATAAAGAAAACGGAAAACCATGGCACGGCCGTGCTTCACGAAAACTATTTGATGGCCTGGCAACATCGGGAACACACCGGGCGGGTTTTCGGACTTGTTTTTGACCTGGGAACCAGCACGTTGGTCGGCAAGCTCGTCAATCTGCTGAACGGAAGTGAAGTGGCTGCAATCTCCAGACTCAATAGCCAAAGTAAATACGGATCAAACGTCATTAGCCGTCTGCAGTACATTAAGGAAAATCCAAAGGGTCTTTTCACGCTTACCGACCTTCTGGTTAAGGATTTGAACTCGATTATCCGACGCCTTTTAGAAGTGGAAAGGCTTTCTACTGACGACATCTTTATTGCCGTTGCCGCCGGAAATACGACCATGCAGCACATTTTTCTGAATTTGAATCCTCTGGGAATTGCAAGTGCGCCCTTTTCTCCTGTTTTAACCGATGGATTGATTCTCAGTGCAAAAGATGCCGGCCTAAGACTGCATCCGGAAGCCAGGTTGTATGTCATGCCGAGCAAATCGGGCTATGTGGGCGGCGACATGATCAGCACCATCCTCGCATCTTCCGCCACAGAACAGTATGATAAAATTATTCTCGGTCTTGACCTGGGTACCAATGGAGAAATTTTCTTAGGTAATCGGCAAAAGCTGTTAACTTGCTCTGCAGCGGCAGGTCCGGCCTTGGAGGGTGCGCAAATCTCCCAGGGAATGATCGCCAGCAGTGGCGCCATTGAAGGCGTCAGTTTTGATGAAGATGGGCTTCGCTATCAAGTGATCGGTAACATTTTACCCAAAGGAATTTGCGGAAGCGGACTGGTGGACCTGGTGGCCGTGCTTTTGCATTGCGGCATTATCGATTCCCAAGGGTTGATTCTGCCGCCACGAAAAAATGCCGATGACTATCTGAGTTCCAGGGTTGTCAACAAATCAGGGGTGCATAACTTTCTTGTGGCTTCCAAAAAAGAAACATCGGGCAACCGGCGGATATATCTTAGCCAAAAAGACGTCCGCGAACTTCAGCTGGCAAAGGGCGCCGTGGCAGCCGGTATCCAGACGCTTATGGATAAAATGGGTATCGGGATTCAGGATCTTGACCAGATTTGTCTGGCCGGTGCGCTGGGTAATTTTGTTAACCCATACAGTGCCATGCGAATCGGCCTGCTTCCCACTGTTGATCCGGAAAAAATCAAGTCCCTTGGCAACGCTGCCAGCAAAGGCGCTGTGATGGCACTCTTATCAAAGTCTCACTGGCAAAAGGCCAATGAGCTGTCAAAATCCATAGAACATGTTGAGTTGTCCACCCATCATGATTTCAACCGGTATTTTGTCGACAATCTGAATTTCCCCCAAGAGAATCTCTGGTAATCATGTATTATCCCTCCAAAGAGTAATTCAAAGAAATTATTGGTAAAAGCGCCGGATATCCTTATAACTTCCGAACATCCGGCGCATGGGATGTTTATCCGGTTTTAATCTCAATCTTGCGAGGCTTGACTTCCTCAACCTTTGGGAGTGAAAGCCGCAACACCCCATCGTTTAGCTTGGCGTCGATTTTGCTTTGATCAATCACACCGGAAAGATTGAATTGCCGGTGGTATTTGCCAATTTCGTATTCAATCAGAATGTCCTCTTCATTCGCTCCTTCAAAAGGTGTGACTTCACCCGTCAAAGTTAATATGTTTTCTCTAAGATCAATGGTCAGGTTATCGGCGAGAACCCCCGGCATATCTGCCAAAAGTGTAATTTCATGATCTGTCTCGAAAATGTCGACACTGGGTGTAAAAACCAGCCCCGGTCGTGTTTGCTCGGCCGGCGAGGTTAATTCCTGTTTCGGCTTTACTTGAAGACCCTTGGATTCTTTATCCGTCATTGTTATCCCTCCTTTCATTGTATTTTAAATTGCCTTACTGAACCGTAATCTGTCGGGGCTTAGAAACCTCGGATTTTGGTATAGTAACCTTCAGGACACCATTTTCCATAGAGGCCTCAACCTTATTCACATCAACTGTTCCTGGCAAATTGATCAATCTAGAAAATTTTCCTGCTTCTCTCTCACGTCTGTGATATCTGACGTTGTTTCCTTCTTCCGGTATTTTCCTTTCGCCGGAAATAGAAACGCCTTCTGCTGTAACCTGAATGTCCAGTTCATCAGATTTAATACCGGGCAACTCAGCCCTGACATAATAATTTTCATTATCTTCAGTCACATTGGTCAGAGGGAATACCCCGGCTGAGGGCATTGGAAGGGTACCCCCTGTAAAGGCTCCATAAATCTCATCCATCTGTCTACGTAAACGATCAAACTCACGGAAAGGCCGACTAAATCCCCAAGTCGGAACATTGAATAATCTTCTGTACAACATGATAACATCCTCCTTTCTTCGTTATTTTTTTGTTTTATTAAACGGTTAGATTAATTTTTCAACTTGACGGAAACTTTTTAATTAAAAAATAATTTCAGAAAAAAGTTTGTCAAGAATCATTTACAATTTTTTTCTTGAATTACTTTTTAAATAATATATAGTCCAATAATGAATATGGGTTCCGGAGGTGAATACGATGTCAAAGGAAAATGATAAAAAACAGAAAAAGAAGATCTCACTCACCAGAGCATTTACTTCTGATTTAAAAAGCAGACAATCGGTTCGTGCTACTTTCAGGCTAACCAAAGGATGTATTGAGGCTATTAGTATCGTGGCCAATCAAATGGGTATCAAACAAAAATCTCTCTTCGATCACATGGCTGAGGATATAGAAGGTTTAAAATCTATAGCCCGTGAAATTAAGCTAACGAAAATAAAAAAACAGGGCCAAATCCAAAAAACGTTTGTGATCAGCAGAAAATCACTTTCTTCATTAGATGAAATTTCCAGCATGTTTAATGCATCCAGGGATGAACTGGTTGAATATTCCATCCAACGATTATTACCCATTATTAATAAAGAGCGGACAAAACATGAAATACGAAAAGAATTTCTTTTAAAGATTAAAAAGCATTTACAGCAAGGAGAGAAAATGCTGAATGACATTAGAAAACAACTGGGAGATGATGATCCGATTATCAATAAATTTGCGATGGTCATGTCCAGTTATGAAACGGTAAAGGACCATATGGAATCATTCATTGACCGGAGTAAGGATATTGAAAAGTTTGATGCTGATAATATGAATCCTTAAAATAATATAGGCAGAGCTTTTTTGCTCTGCCTATATTATAGCCCGGTAGCCTCCCACTATTCGACTACCAAGCATTTAAATTTATTAGCTTCCCTAAATGTCGTTGTAAAATGCTCTGTTGCATTCAGATGCACGGACATCCGAGAAGCCTCATAAATGTTACGTCAAGCCCCTCATTTTACAGTGTAACCTTAGAGAAATGGGGTAGAGATAATCTGTGCATGGCAACCTCTCGGTTACGGGTTATTTTTAGGAGCTTCTTTCTTCATAATTCTGTAAAATTACAAAAAACGAAATGCGATAAAAAACCCCTGACAGGAGGAATGACAGGGGCTATGCTCTTTTTTATGAAACCCTTAGGGCGCTTCTCCAAAAAATAATCATAAATTTGGTTCTGCACCTATTACAACGATAATATTTCGTGCCTGGTATAAGACGCATCCACCACTTTCGATAGATTCGTTCATGCTTGACATCTCTGCATTTAGGACATTTTATTTGAAATTCCTTTATGTCGGGGTAATCGTCTTCACTGGCTCTGTAAAACATTAACCATACAAACAGCGCTAAAGTAGTTACTATTACTGCAATGGAAAATAATATGCTAAATACCTCTTCGATGATCAGTAATCCTTTAATTATGTAATCTCATCACAATACCAAACTTGTTTCCTTCTTTATATATATGCAAAAATCATGCAAATTCAAATAGTTATACTTGACACGATGAAGATATTAAAGATTTCAAGCTGTTAAATCAATTAGAAGGGGGGAGGAGACCCATTCTAACTCACATAAAAAACTATGTAATTGTGGGACAAATTACATAAAAAACTATTACATCATTTACATGGCTTTGTCAGATAACCCAAATGGTTGAACACTTCATTGCGGTGATATTGGGTGTGATTTTCATTCAAAAAATACTTACATCAGTATTATGGACAAGGCGTTCAATCGTGTGTTTAAAAAAAGAGTGCCGAATTATCGGAAAATTCACCGGGCAGGATTTATTTTTACTCGATAATCTCAAGTATTGTGCGTTTTTTTGTTTTTGCAGAAGATGCATTTAAAATAATCCGGATTGCTTGGACAGTCCGGCCCTTTTTGCCGATAATTTTTCCCAAATCATCTTTGGCAACCTTCAACTCAAGCACCGAAGCTTGGTTCCCTGTGACTTCCTCAATCGCTACCTGTTCCGGATTGTCGACCAGTGCCGCAACAATATAACCGACTATATCTTTCATAGCGTCATTTCCTCTAATGGTTCCAAACCAGTCCAAAAAAATCAATGCAACCACGCTTAATTCATTGAAATTTTATGTCCATTTTCTCCAATAAAGATAAGGTTACTAAGTTTCTTATTTAAGATGCTCAGGTTCTTTTGAAACACAGCCCGACCAAATGGATGGATGGTTTTAAGGTTATTCGTGTCAATGAAGATTTGAAAAAATTTGGATCCATGCTCTCTTAAAGCATTGATCAATTCATATGCAGAATTTCCATCAAAATCACCATTCAATTTCAGATGAAGACTGTCTTTAGTTTTATAAGATAAAATTTGAAAATTTGCAGCCATTGCATATCCCCTTTAAATATTATTCTTGTTATTCGTTTTATTACCAGAGTGTAGTTCACTCTGTACATAGATAGGTGGCTTCATTTTAATGGTAGGAACTCCTGCGGAGAGGGAGTTTTTCCCGCACAATCGGGAGGAATACTGATGAGATACTCCAATCAACCAAAGCCTTTGTCTAAGGCCATTTAACGTATAATCTGATGTGTTGTTTATGCAGCGATAGGGTTATGGAGTGATTATGAATAATGGGGAAATGTGGGAATTTTTGTAAACGAATATGTTTTAGTGATTTAGTGCAATGTTTTGGTTGCATCAGGGGGTATTAAAAAATAATCAGCGACAATCTGACATTATAAAGAATTCGATATCACAACCATAAAAACCGACTTCAAAATACAGTATAAAATAGCAGATATTACAGATCTTAGATGGAAGATTTTACGGCTTCAATTTTAAAAGCTCAAAGGCTGCACTGGCGAGTCATAGGCTGCGATACCTATGAAACAGCCACCGCTGCTGGCTACCGCTCATGGATTATTTTCAGGAACTCCTTCAATAAGAAGTACTTCGTTGGAATTTGCACTTTCCAATCCATTTGTATCAAATGCTCTCACCACAAAATAATACGTTTTAGTTTCATCCAGATCATTAATGGTACAAATAGGATCAATAGTCTCCCAGTAAGGTTCTAAATAATTATAGGATTGACTTTCTTCGAAGTAAAAGACCCTGTAACCGGCTAGATTTGGCTCATTATTTGGGGTCCATTGGAGCGTAATATCGATTGCATAAACAGGTGTTACGAAGAAAAAAAATAGAAAAATGAAAGATAATATAAATTTCAAATTGTTTAGCATGCTTTGAACCTTCCCATTGTAAAATTTTGATGTTAATACAAATCCTTTATTTTTTTGGAATTACATTTACGATGTTGTTGTAAGTCCCGAAGCAATTGAGGGATAAATGTTCATTTTGGGGATCTTCTTTCCATTGCCCGTCAACCATAAACTTATATTCGTATTTTCCGGGAG
>JASFLX010000195.1:0-6008 GCA_050117895.1 Desulfobacterales bacterium
GTGATGACACGGAAGCAATGATCAACCCTGCAATCCCCGAGGAACAGGTGGTAGATGAAGTGGTCGCACTGGATCGCCAACTGGACAGCTCTCTGGCCCAATTCGACGAGATGCTGCTCAAGGAGTTGGATTTAATCCGAGCAAAATCGTCGGAACGAATGCGAGACCTGGCCGAGGAAGCGGCGGCTGCGGCAAAACGCTTGCGCGACCAGGGCATCGAAATAAATGAGGATTTTGAGGAAGAATCCGCCGAGTCCGAGCAGGATTCAACCCAAACGCAGAAAACGGCCGAAATGGAGAAAGACGCCTCCGAAACCGGAAAAGAAAAAAAAGTTGACGAAGACAAGGATGACAGCGAATTGAGCGCCCGGGAAATATCCCGGGAAGGCGTTGAAGGTTCCAGGAATCATCCCAAAAACCGTTACGACCCCAAAGATGATGATATCGTGGCCAGACAACTTCGCGAAGCGGCGGAAGAGGAAACCGATCCCGAACTCAGGAAAAAACTCTGGAAAGAGTATGAACACTATAAAAAAAATATAGGTAAGTAAAGAATTCTGGTCTATAGGACCAGGCTTTTCTTTGACCTTTAAAGGGTCACCCTGCAAGCCGGACAAGTTAAAAGTGATAAGTGACCTAAAGTGCCTAAAGTTTATCATGTGGAATGCAAAGCCTATTCCTCTGGGATTATGGAGTCGCTGCGCTCCACTGATTTTATATAATTGACAAAATTCCTTAACTTTAGCTCACTTTAAACTTTATCCGCCGCCGTACTTTGGCGGATTTAGTTCACTTCAAACTCTTACAGCGTTTTTTCAGGCAAAGCCGGATAACTCTGACGTGGCCCATAGGAACAAATTTTCAAGATTAAATAATTGTATTATCCATTATTCCAATGGTACCATTGGTACAAAGGTCATGACTCATGTGCTTAGATGAAATTTATTAATCATTATAAATTGTTATTTATATGTTTTACTCTAATTTTATCCAACGGGTGTGCCCCCTATTACGCTCAAAAAGTCGGTCCTACCGACATAATGAAAGCCCGGGAAGAAATCCTTGAAGACCAATTGCTTGATGTGGGTATTCAAGTCTTTGAGTCCGACAAAATTACCGAAAAGCAATCCAAAGAAGAACATACCAGCCCAGAAGTCCGAAAAGCGGAAACCCATTTCATACCGTATCATCTGAAAAATACTTTGCAGCAAAGCAGTTACTGGGGGGCTGTTCGCGTACTTCCCACTGAGACGGAAAGTATCGATATTCTGGTTAAAGGTAAAATCCTTGAGTCAAACGGAGAAATTTTGGCCCTTCAAGTAGACGTGGTCGATGCCACCGGCCGGAGCTGGTTCAGCAAAAAATATAAATCCCAAGCTACGTCCGAATTTTATTCCGACAATCTCATGGGAGAAAAAGACGCGTATCAGGACATATATAATGCCATCTCCAATGACCTGTCGGAATATTTCAAAAAGTTGCCTCCCGAAAAAATTAAAGCAATCCGTACCGTATCCAAATTAAAATTTTCAGAACATTTTGCACCATCCGCCTTCAGTGGGTATCTGGCAAAAGATGAAGATAACATTATTACCGTCAATCGCCTGCCCGCCGATGAAGATCCGATCATGATCCGCCTGCTTAAGATACGGGAGCGGGAAAATATGTATATAGACACCTTGAACGCATACTATGAAGAATATTATTCCGAGATGTGGTCTTCCTATGAAAATTGGCGAAAACTCAATTACCAAGAAATTAAGGCCATTAAAAAGATCAAGCAGGATGCCACAATCCGAAAGATTGTGGGCGGACTGCTCATAGCAGGTGCTATTTTGCTGAGCTCAGGGGATGTCGACAATACCGGAGCCATTCAGGCGACCATGGTCCTGGTCGGCGGCCAGGTAATCGTTCAGGGGTTTAATATTACCAAAGAAGCTGAAATCCACTCAGCAGCCATCAAGGAACTCAGTGATTCTTTTGGAAGCGAGATGCGTCCGGTTGTCATGGAGTTCGAAGGTCAGCAGTATGAGCTGACCGGATCGGCAGAGGAGCAATTTAAACGCTGGCGCGAATTGCTGGAACAGATATATATCTCAGAAACCGGCTTTGATCCGGATGTTTCACCGGAAACCGGGGAAAAAACAACAACCGAGAACCCTGAATAACATCGAGTATCAAAAGAACTTAGGGGTTCGCCCCAATTGGAATAATGGAATGATGGAGTAATGGAATAATGGGTTTGAAGGAGTTTTTTACAATTAAAATGGTTTATTTCCACCCGTACTCCCAATATTCCAACATTCCAACATTCCATTCTTCCATTGTGATAGTATCAATAGTTTGACATTAATAAACCTTTATTTTCAAAAAGTTTTTGAAATTCATAGACGTTCAATCATGCCGACTGAAAAATCGACTCAATCTCTTCAAAATCAACACACTTCCGATGGCAACGTGGAGATCATCACGCCGATTAAGGTGCGCAGTCACGGCGATCCACCGGATTCATCCCGTCCATTTCGGTTCACCGTAATGCCCGTTTTACTCTTGTTCATGGGTCTGGTGGTCATGGCGGCTGGCGGCTTTATTGTCATCCGTCATTTAACCAAATATCCGGTGAATGTGAATGAAAAAATCCAGGGGACCCAAACATCGGAAGTCCACATCCCAAAGAAACCGGTTCCGGATGCCGCTGGGAGGACCCAACTACAGGTCGACCCTTCGACACCGCCGGCACCCGTAACTGTTGACCCGCAACAGACCATGGAATCGCAACCAACCCTACATCTTGCAAAACAGGCGCTTGAAAAAGAAACGGCGGACAAGCTTGATGCGGTGAACCGTCTGATAGAATCGGGCAAAACCCATGAAAAAAATGACCGGTTTGCTTTTGCCCACACCGATTACCGGGAAGCCCTGAAGTTGGCCCCTGAATCCAAAGAGGCTCAAAAGGCTCTAAACCGGGTCAAAGAACGGATCGCCGGCCAACAGTTTCAAAAACTCATGTCAGATGGATTGGCGGCATATCACGACGGCCGTTATCAATCTGCCAGGACCCGGCTTCTAAAGGCAAAGTCGTTCCGGCCCGATTCACGCGAAGTGCAGAATGCTCTATTACAGGTTGACGAGGCGATCCGGCTTGCTAAAATTGAAAAACTTCGACACAAAGCATTGAGTGACGAGCAGACTGAAGATTGGAACAAGGCCCTTGGATCTTATCTGGCGGTTCTTAAAATTGACCCCAATATCAGCTTTGCCGTACAAGGTAAAGAACGTGCTTTGGAACAAATACGCATTGCCAAGCGGATTGGGTTTTTTCTTCAAAAACCCGATGCCATGGCATCAAACCCGCAGCTTCAAAATGCGGTACTTTTAATCGAAGAAGCCGAAAGCTTACAACCCAAAGGACCGAGACTCAGCCAACGGTTGGATGAACTAAAGGCTCTGGTGGATGCCGCCCGAACCCCTGTTACGGTGACGATCGAATCGGATAATCTCACGGAAGTTGCCGTTTATAAAGTCGGTAAGCTCGGGCGATTTACCACTCGTGAGTTATCGCTGAGACCCGGTAGTTACACAGTGGTCGGTTCACGGGACGGATACAAAGATGTCCGGCAGAAAATCATTGTGAAACCCTACCAGAAAGCATTGCGTGTAACGGTTATATGCAAAAATAAAGTGTGACCTCAAAAAAATGGAATCAAAACCCATAAAAATCGAGCCCGTATCCTTTCGTTCCGGGCCTCCCTCCCCGAGAGAAAAGCCGTTTAACATCTTAAAATGGCTTGCCGGTGTTTTTTTGGGAATGGTTTTGATCTTACTGGGGGTCTCGGCATGGTTTGTCTTTACGGCCCGCCAGGTGGTAATTACGATCGCGCCCGTCCCTGAAACCCTGGCGTTTTCCGGAAGCATGCCTGCGCCCCGAATCGGCGACCATTATCTGATGCGACCCGGAGAGTACACGTTGACAGCGGTAAAGGAGTGCTTTTACCCCCTTGAGCATACGTTTCGGGTTAGTGCTGAAAAACGTCAGAAGTTGCATCTGAAGATGGAAAAACTTCCCGGTCGGCTGATGATTCAAGCCCATCAATCCGGCGTGATCCAAAGCAAGATCGTCAGCGCACAGGTTTATATCGACGGTCATGAGGTCGGAAAAACCCCCCTAGAGAGTATTGAAATAAAACCGGGTCCGGCAAAACTTGAAATTCGTGCCTCGAATTACCAGGACTTGAACACGGAAATCCAGGTGCACGGATGCGGAAAACTTCAGGAGTTCAATATGGCGCTGCTTCCGGGATGGTCGGATGTTACCGTCAGTTCCGTGCCTCAAGGCGCCATCCTGAAGATTGATGGAAAATCGTTCGGAAACACCCCGTCGCGCATTCAGCTTGCGGCCGGCACTTACCTGATGGAAATCAGTGCAGACCTCTATAAAACCTGGACACACCGCCTGATCGTAAAACCCAATGAACCCTTGGAAATAAAGGATATTCGGCTCCAACCTGCCGACGGCAAGTTGGAGCTCAACACAACACCCGTGGAGGCGAATGTGATGATTGACGGTACGTTCATCGGTCAGACGCCGCTGGTGATCGATCTTTCTCCGGATAAAAATCACGTGATTCGAATTTCCAAGGCCGGTTATGAAAAAACAACCCGTAACGTGAACGTTTCATCGGCAACGTCAACACGGCTCCATGCAAATTTAAAACCCAGGAAAGGCATAATTAACCTGTGGTTGAAACCGACCGGCACGGAACTTCTGTTAAATGGCAAATCACGAGGCACTACTCCCAAGCAATTACAACTGATTGCAGTGGAACATACCCTGGAATTCAGAAAAAAAGGATACCGATCGTATCGGACCCATATCACACCTCGGCCCGGGTTCCCCCAAGAATTGAAAATATCCCTGATAAAAGAAAGTGCTTCCCAAAAAGGCACATCCACGATGATTACTACCCACACCGGTTACCGGCTGAAGTTAATCCGACCCAAGACCTATACCATGGGATCTTCACGCAGAGAACAGGGACGCAGATCCAACGAGACCCTGAGGAAGGTCAAACTGACACGGCCGTTTTACATGGGGATTCAAGAAGTAACGAACAAAGAGTTCAGGGAATTTATGGCCCAGCACCATTCGGGAACGTTCAAATCCAAACATCTGAACCGTGACGATCAGCCCGTGGTTCGGATAACCTGGGAACAGGCGGCGCTGTTTTGCAACTGGGTCAGCGCCAAAGAGTCACTTTCACCTGCCTATATTAAAAAAGGGGAAAAGCTAATTGCGGTAGAACCGTTGAATACCGGTTACCGGCTGCCGACCGAAGCCGAGTGGGAATACTGTGCCCGGTTTAGCCACACGCAGACATCCTTGAAATATCCATGGGGTCAACAATTTCCTCCCAAGCAATTATCGGGAAATTATTCCGACCAATCCGCAAAAGACTTGCTCCCGAACGTTCTTAAAGGGTACAATGATCAATATGCAACAACGGCCCCTCCGGCCAAATTTAAACCCAATGGACTGGGCCTGTATGATATGGGAGGAAACGTGGCGGAATGGTGTCACGATTATTATTCAATTTACAGCTACGCACCCGAAAAGATGTATGTAGACCCGGCCGGGCCGGTGAACGGTAAACACCATGTGATTCGAGGTTCCGGCTGGAAGCACGGAAGCATCGGCACCCTAAGGCTGGCATATCGAAGTTACGGCGATGATAAACGGGAGGATGTGGGTTTTCGGGTTTGCAGGTACTTAAAGTAAACATGATGAAGTGGTATATCATATTTATGGTTTGTTTGGCGGTATGCGTTCCCCAAATGACCGGTGCCGGAACCGAGACGTCAAGCTCCTTGAAGGGTTTAAACGGGACACTGATACAAAACCAAGAACCCACTCAGCGTTCGGGAATATATTTTGCACAAAATGATCCAAAGAAAAGGTCGAACACCGCTACTAACGATGATCTCCCAAAAGCCGAGGAAAAAACAACCCC
>JASFLX010000196.1:0-6005 GCA_050117895.1 Desulfobacterales bacterium
ATCCGTGCCGAAGAGTTTGTTCTTTTTTCCACAGGTTTCACGGTAATGGGAAGCGAAATTTTGGTAATATTTGCATTTCAAATCTTCTTCGGTTATATTTATCTTCAAATCGGTATAATTGTCACCGTTTTCCTTGCCGGCCTTTTGCCCGGCGCCTGGTTTGGCGATAGACTTCGTTACCGAAGCAAACAGACCCTGGCATTTTCTGATGGTCTGCTGATTGCCCTGATGAGTCTGTTGATTATCGTTATAAAGTACGGCGGGCATCATCTGCCGGTGGCTTTTTTTCTTGTTTTCGGTTTTGTAATTTCGCTGATCTGCGGTTTTCAGTTTCCGGTGGCTCTTTATTTACGGGGCGGAGACGCTCCGGCCGTGACCCGGACCTTTTCCGCCGATCTTATCGGTGCCGCATGTGGAACCCTGGTCACCAACGTCGTATTGATCCCCTATTTCGGAATCATTTGGTCTGCGGCGGGTTTGATCGGGCTTAAGCTCTGCAGTTTAATGGTTATGGTTGTGCTTCATGAAAAAAATTAGTCGACGTCATTTTCTTTATTGTAGTGCGGGATTTCTTTGCAGTGCGGTTCAGGCCAATGCGTTCTGGCCCTTTTCCTTAGAAGCGGGTGCTGCCACCGGACCGGCAGATATCCGCGGACATGTGTTTAAAGGAGATGCACCTGAAAAATTGTGGAAATGGTCTCGCGAGGGTTTTTTTTATACAAAGCTGGACAACCAACTGGTCATGTGTGGTATCTGCCCCAACAGATGTCTGCTGTCACCCGGTGACCGCAGTGTCTGCCGCTCCAGGGTCAATATGGACGGCACCCTTTACAGCCTGACATACGGCAATCCTTGCAGTGTGAATGTGGATCCCATTGAAAAAAAACCCCTGTATCATTTCAAAGCACGGTCAAAAGCCTTCTCCATCGCCACCACAGGCTGCAACTTTCGCTGTTTGAATTGCCAAAACTGGGAAATTTCCCAGGCCAAACCTCACGAAGTCCGCTATTACGAGCTTTTTCCTGCGGATGTTGTAAAAACCGCACAGAACACCGGCTGCAAGTCCATCGCCTACACATATTCCGAAGCCACTACTTTTTTTGAGTATATGATAGACACCGCCCGGCTGGCCAGGGATAATGGAATATCTAATTGTTGGATTTCAAACGGTTACATTAATCGAAAACCGCTCCTAAAACTGTGCGGCGTGCTGGACGCTGCCAATGTAAATCTCAAGTCGTTCAGCGATGCCATTTACCGGAAATTAAACGGCGGCCGTTTGCAACCGGTTTTAAATACATTCAAAACACTGCACCAACAGGGAGTCCATTTTGAGATCACGACCCTGATTGTTCCGGGGTATGTGGATGATGCCGAAATGATAAAACAGATGTGCCGGTGGATTCTTACAAACCTGGGCCCTGATTATCCGTTGCACTTCTTACGTTTTTTCCCCAGATACAAACTCGACCGTCTGCCTGCCACGCCAATCTCAACCCTTGTCCGGTTTCGAAAGCTTGCCATGGCTGAAGGAGTTCATTATGTCTATGTAGGCAACGCTGCCTATCCGGAGGGAAATAACACCTATTGCCACAATTGTAAAAAACTGCTAATTGAGCGGATCGGCTATTTCATACCGACTTACAACTTGGATGGAAATCGATGTAAATATTGCCGGACCGCTATTCCCGGACGCTGGACATAAAAATTTCGTGACTTTGAACAAAAGCGCTAAGTTATCTTTTTGCGCCCCAAGCACTATGAAAGGTTTGCTGAAAAGATGAACATCGAACATCGAACGTCCAACATCGAATGGTGAATGAAAGACAAAAACAAAGGCATGAATTTCATTAAAAGAACTTAGAGAGACCCAAAGATGGTTAAAATTTATTCAGAAGGCACCCTTAATTAAAAAACCTTAGCTACTAAATGATATTTTAGAGGAAACTTAAGAATTAATTAAGATTTTTTTTACGAGTATCAAAACGGCTGAAAAGAAAAAGAAATAGTCATTCATGGATGACATCGGATTTTGGAAAACAAATGAAATTAAATTGCGGAGCGAAGCGACATCATTATTCGATGTTCAACGTTGGACGTTCGATGTTCGATGTTCATTCTCTTCCATGTTAGACGTTCATTTTTTGTATTTTCGATGTTCAGTCTGTTTAATTTTGGACGCTCGTTATTTGACGGAGAATCAATAATGTATGGCTTTTACGGCAGATTTTTGAAAGTCGATCTAACCCATAAAACATATGATATTGCAACCTTACCTGAACCCCTGCTTTTGAAATACCTTGGCGGCAAAGGACTGGCGTCATATCTCCTTTATTCATTGAACCCGGAAGGCGTTGATCCGCTCTCACCGGACAACTGCCTGATTTTCGCAACCGGTCCCATCACCAACAGCCTGATATGGGGGTCGAGCCGCTACGGAGTCTATACCAAGTCACCTCAAACCGGTTTTTATTCCGAATCTTATGCCGGAGGCAAAGTACCTGAGGCCATGGATTCAGCGGGATTTGACGCCATCGTCTTCACGGGCAAAAACAAGCGCCCGGCCGTCATTGTCATAGAACCTGAAGGAGTGGAATTCCATGATGCCGCCGATATTTGGGGAATGGATACTTATGAAACCGAAAATACCGTAAACGAAAAATTCGGCAAAGGCGCAACAAAATCCGGAGCCGTGGTGATCGGTCCGGCAGGAGAAAACCTTGTTCGATTTGCTGTTATCGAAAACGACTACTGGCGTTCCGCCGGAAGGACCGGTGTCGGGACCGTCATGGGCTCAAAAAATCTTAAGGCAATCGTCTTTAAGGGCAATAAAAAGCGTCCGCTTTTTGATGAAAAACGAGTGAGAACATTTTCAAAGGAGCTTTCAGCAGAATCAAAAAACAATCCTGTGGTTCAGGCATATAAAAAGATGGGTACGCCCATGATGGTGGAGTCCGTCAATAAGATAAAGGCGTTTCCGACCCGTTACTGGTCTGAAGGTTTTTTTGATAAATGGAAAAATATCAGTGCCGAGGCCTTGCATAATCAGTGCAACGTCCAGCCCCGTGCATGTGCTAAATGTTTTATCGCTTGCGGCAGGATGACGACGGTAAAAAACGGCTCCTATACCGGCCTAAAGATCGAAGGTCCTGAATATGAGACCATTTTTGCCTTTGGCGGTCTCTGCATGATCGACAGTATTGAAGAAATAGCCTATTTAAATGATATCTGCGACCGTCTGGGTATGGATACCATATCCGCAGGAAATCTCTGTGGATTTACCATTGAGGCCGCCAGAAGAAAAAAAATCGATTTTCAAATAGAATATGGAGATGTGGATGCCATCGCCGGCCTGCTCAAAAAGATCGCAACCCGGCAGGGCATCGGTGACGTTCTGGCCCGTGGGATCATACATGCGGCACAGACCTGGAACATGGAAGACATGGCCGTGCATGTCAAAGGACTTGAACCGCCCGGTTATGATCCCAGAGTTCTCAAAGGATCCGGGCTTGCTTTTGCCACGGCCGACCGTGGCGCTTGCCATTTAAGGGCGACGTTCCATAATCCTGAGATAAAAGGCATGATCGCCCCGGAGATTATCAAAGGGAAAGCCGAACTTTTAATTGATTTCGAAGACCGTCTGACGCTTATGGACACATTTATTTTGTGCCGATTTTACAGAGATATGTATCCCTGGGAGCGACTGGGAGAGATTATTGAGATGACCACCGGGCAAAAACAGGACAAGGCCTCGTTGCGCAAAAGAGCTGCTGATATATCGACCTTGATTCGTTGGTTTAATATACGTGAAGGGCTGAAACCTGAAGATGACAATCTCCCGAAACGATTTTACAAAGAAATGCTTAAAACAGGACACAGCATTAAAAAACAAGAACTCCAAACCATGCTTCAGGACTATTACAATCTCAGAGGATGGCATAAAAACGGATTTCCCGAAGTTATGCCCAATGATCCATGAAAAATTAATCCTGATGTTGCATCATAACACTATTTAATTTGAGGGATCGGGGAGTTTTTTTAATTTAACCGCTCCATGAATAATCCGCAACGACACCGTACAAACTCAAGCATAAGGGCTCGTAACGAAAAAACAGTGTTTCAATATTTAAATAAATAACTTAGGAGGATAACATTTTTTATCTTTTCATTACGAATTCATAAAAGCGCCGTTTCTTCGAAACGATCCCTAATGCATTCAAACAGTGTACGATGTCGTTGAGGATCATTCATTCCGCCTAATTTGTAGCGTTGAAAGAAAAACTCCCTGACCCCTAATTTAATTTGGCTATTGCAAACTTATTTAAAGTTGCTATATTAAGCCACCTTACCAAGTTTGAGTTCAGAAATTTGAGTGTTAAAAAATAAAATATAGTTTCTTAAAACCTAATATGTTATGAATTCGACCTGTTACGAGATCATCAAAAATGGAGAATAACCCATGGCCTTTGAAACCAAAGAACAAGTTTTAGAAAAAATTCTTTCCCGGAAAAAACCCTTGTGTCCCCACTGCGGCAAGGAAATGAGTATATGGGAGGTCCCTCCTTTTTCCTTCAGCGACGGCCTCGGCTGGGGAACACCTTATCTGTTTATATGTTTCAATGATGATTGTCCGGTGTATTTAAAAGGATGGGATGATATAATGGATAATTATGCCCATAACGCTTCGGTCAGATGCATGTGTTACCCCGGTACCCAACAATTTCAATACATACCGGTATTCAGCCCCATGGGCGGCACCGGACAAATCATTGACGATCAGGTTTTGGCCGAACAGGAAATTTTGAAAGAGAAAATAAAAAAAGGATTTTCCATTCTTGCGGGTGCTTATGTAGACAAAGACTCGGTTACCGTGGTCAGATTACTTCTTGATGCCACCGAACCGCAACGGGTGAGGTTAAAGGCAGCGGAAATGATCGGGGACATAGGGGAACTGGAAGCCATAGAGCCCATCAGAAATACCAAATTCGGAAATAAGATTATCCAAAAAAAAGTCGATGAATCTATAAAAAAGATTCATGAACGATATTTCACCCGAGAGTGTCCTTTTTGTGCTGAAATCATAAAGAAAAGAGCAAAAGTATGTAAGCATTGTGGGAAAGAAGTGGCCGGCCAATAAGTTGAGACCTTTGAGAGGTGATCTGGCCTGTTTCAAAGAATTAAATGGTAAGATCCGTTTTTAATTTTTCTCCATTCGTGTGAAGAAGGTTTTTTGTATCGATTCTTTCTGCATCTATCCAGAGACCTTCAAGGTCATAAAAGCTGCGAACCGGCTCATAAAAAACATGAATGACCACATGACCGTAATCGAGCAGAACCCAGTGCCCTTCTTTTTTGCCTTCCACACTTAACGGCGTTATACCATGCTTCTTTAAATCCACCTGAATATGTTCTGCTATTGCCATAACCTGACGATTGGAACGACCGCTACAGATGATAAAAACGTCGGCGATAGAAGATAATTCTCGAACATCCAGAACAACAAGATCTATTGCTTTTTTCCCCAAAGCGGCGTTGATGTAAAGATTAAGGGGTTGGGCCGGAAAAGGGTCAGGAAGATTTGTCATAAATAAAGTCCTTTGCTTTTTATAAAGGCTTCGACGATTTCAGGTACCAGAGATTTAATTGGGCGTCCCGTTTTGATAAGCTTTCGAATTTTTGTTGATGAAATATCAACAGGAGTAACATCAAAAATAAAAACCGGTTTTTTTTCTTCATGAACATAAGATGATTGCGAAGCGGATAGCCTATATCCCTCTGAAATCCTGGATTGAAGATAATCTTCAAAGGGTTTGCCCCCAAACACCGTGGCACCTTGTCCTGCAGAGTTTCGAGACATAACAATAAAAGGGCTCAGTAGAAAAAGATCTTTATAGGATTTCCACGTGTCTATCTCTAAAAAGGCGTCCAGCCCCATGATGAGAAAGATCTCAGCACCCCTTGGTAGAATCGATTTAAAATGGCGAACCGTGTCGATGGTATATGAT
>JASFLX010000197.1:0-5989 GCA_050117895.1 Desulfobacterales bacterium
ATTCCCCTGTGTAAAGACCATAAATAATCTTTTCTTTCCTTTTAAGCGAGTAGTGAAATCCGGTCTCATAAACGGTACAAGACGATCCATAAATAGCTTTGTTTGTCCTGATACTTGCCACATATAGACAGGCGAACCAAGAATTATTACATCTGAGGCCTGTATCTCCTCATGTAATAATTGCATGTCATCATCAGTAACACAGGTGCCTGTTTCTCTACAGTTGAAACATCCCAGGCAAAGAGAGATATTCATTTTAGTAAGCTTGTAAAACTTTGTTTCGGCACCATTTTTTCTGGCGCTTTCAAGAATTGTTTTAACAAGTTTTTCAGTGTTTCCGTTTTCTCTCGGACTTCCTTCTAATCCCAATATTTTCATGTTGATATTTTCCTTTTCATTAATAAAGTTTTTCTGCAACCCGCTCAACAATGCCACGGATTGATTCTGTGATTATTCCAATTTTTTCAGAGGTTGGGATCTGCATACGGAATTATTTATGTCAATCTTTGGATAACATTAGTTGCTTCAGTTGTGGCAAGCTCGATCAATCTGGCACATTTGTCAGAAAAAGATATATGCTTTTGAAAGTCAGTCCAGTCAGAAAATTCTTTCCCAACAATTGTACGACATTCTATCGCGCTGGCTTCCTCTTTGAATCTTTGTACGATATTCTTGCCTACGCCAAAAGGTTCAGGATCGCCAACGGGATTATCTAAAAGCAGATTAATATGACCAATAACAAGCGCCTTAAGTCTTTGAAAATATGTTGTATCGCCAATATTCATGCCCAAAAGGAGATTTATGCCCAAAACAGCCCCGGCCAGAGCCCCACAAACTCCTCCTTGAAGTCCCATTCCCCCATCAAAAATAAAAGACAGACGCTCAAGAAGTGGGGCACCTATACCAGTGCGATTTCTTATACCTTTTAATACAGCCTGCGCACAATGTATGGGTTCACCCTGTATTTCATCAGGCGCTATAACCATCTCAGGTAAATCTTTTTCCTTGTGGGTAGACAGGTATCTCGCTGCACATCTGATATGCCACAAACATTTTCCAACCCTGTTACCTGGGAAAAAATAGCGTAACTTTCCCGTGGTTGTATAAAAGTTTACGCCAGTTCTTTTTCTGCAAAATGACGAGCCAAAACTGTCTTCAAACCATCTAATGTATTCGCCAATTAAAGAAAGGACTCCCACTTCAGCGGCAATTCCTTTTTCCTTAAGGACATTATCGTGCATAAGTGCAAGTCCAAGAGAACCACCTGTTACCACACCACAGGTCGAACCGCTTCCCACAACACCACCTTCCATTCCTGTTAAAGCTTTCATCACATGGTCTTCTCGCCTGCCTATCATATCCTGAAAAACTTCCAGGGAAGCCAATGCTCAATTAAGATCCTTGACGAGATAAAATAGGGCTCTTCGACCCCAATATCCTTTTCTCTTTTTATCAACAGGTTTTTTCATAAAATAAAATTGCCTCTTATATTTAAGGCCTACATCCGATGCTACCCTCAAGTCAATTCCAATGAATTTTTATTATTAATACAGCTCTTTTACCGTCTTAGTACTCATAAATGAAAAAATTAATCATTTCAATAACCTGTCTCGAAAAATCCATTACAACACCCCGGATTTTATTGTTCTCACATCCAAGAAGGTTATATCCCCCCAAATTCAAGTCTCTTTTTCCCGAAAAATCCCGAATAAACCCCAAGCTCTATATATATTAATATCAATAAATATGAAAATTTATCGTAATGAAACTAAAATGTTAACAGAAAGGAGATATTATGGACAAGATCACGTACAAAACAAAAAATGCAATTTTTGAATTCCCAAAAGCCGATGTGTTTGAACGGTTGCAATACCACGAAAACGAACTGAATTCTTTAGAGGCAGATAACGTTGTATACCTTTTATTTTTTAGCATAATAAGAAAAATCACTTGAGTTTTTTGAAATTGTATATTACATGATATTTAATATTGTTTAAAAACCTGTATTTATTAGTTTAATGTAAGGCTACCATGGCTGATCCAAAAATCAGATTTGATACCATTGTAAAAAATCTCCGGGAAAACAATTATAAGCTCACGCCTCAGCGCTTGGCTATTGTGAAAATTTTATCCCGCAGTGAAGGGCATCCCAGTGTCGAAAAAATCTATGAACATCTGCAGGATGATTTTCCTACGATGAGTTTGGCAACAGTGTATCGCAATGTCATGCTTATGAAATCATTGGGAGAAGTCTTGGAAATCGGATTCCCGGATGGCAGCAACCGCTATGACGGGAACAAACCGTATCCACATCCGCATGTCATTTGTGTCCAGTGTAAAAAGATTATCGATCCGGACCTGGCTACTTTAAAAGACATGACGGAAGAAGTTGCTAATGAAACCGGCTTTAAAATTCTGACACACAGGTTGGATTTTTTTGGTATCTGCCGGGATTGCACGAACAATTGATAAGGCAAAATTTTTTCCATAGTATTTGCAAATGATTATCATGTAGGATATAAAATTGATCGGTTTTGATGTTGATACAAAGTTAAAAACGATTGATTTGACTGGTTTGCTAAAGGAGTGGTAAGGTATAAGGTCTGCTTTCAAAATTTATATCAGCCATCTGCCCATTGTATTGCAATCGAAATCCTTGATCCAATCTCTTCGAAAGCTCTGATCTTTTTTTTGGATTTTCCGTATCCTATCGTTGCTGATTTTGTTTCAAAACGCTGTTCGAATTTAAGATAAAAATTAACCGTAACACACTTTAATCGAAACCATTTACAAGAGGAAAATTTTCAATAAACCGCAACAAAAAGGAGGAAATAGATGACACAGAAGAAAAAACTGACCAACAATGCCGGCGCTCCAGTCGCTGATAACCAGAACGCAATGACTGCTGGACCGCGCGGACCAATGTTACTGCAGGATGTTTGGTTCTTGGAGAAACTGGCCCATTTTGATCGGGAAGTAATCCCTGAGCGACGCATGCATGCGAAGGGTTCCGGTGCCTACGGCACCTTTACCGTCACCCACGACATTACTCAGTATACCAAGGCTAAAATATTTTCCGAAGTAGGGAAAAAGACCGAGCTCTTCACCCGGTTTTCCACGGTAGCCGGTGAGCGTGGTGCCGCCGACGCCGAGCGTGACATCCGTGGATTTGCGATCAAATTTTATACCGAAGAGGGTAACTGGGACCTTGTGGGTAACAATACACCCGTGTTTTTCTTGAAAGATCCGCTCAAGTTCCCCGACCTTAACAAGGCCGTCAAACGCGATCCGCGAACGAACCTACGTAGCGCCCGCAATAACTGGGACTTTTGGACTTTGCTACCGGAGGCTTTACACCAGGTTACCATCACCATGAGCGAGCGAGGCATCCCTTATTCCTATCGCCATATGAACGGTTACGGCAGCCACACTTATAGCATGATCAACGCCAAAAACGAACGTCACTGGGTCAAGTTTCATTTCAAGACCCAGCAGGGGATACGCTGTCTGAGCGATGAAGAGGCTGAAGCGATTATCGGTAAATGCCGAGAAAGTCATCAGCGCGACCTATACGAAAGCATCGAAAAAGGGGACTTTCCCCGCTGGACCTTGTCCATTCA
Source organism: Desulfobacterales bacterium (assembly GCA_050117895.1). Classification (GTDB taxonomy): domain Bacteria; phylum Desulfobacterota; class Desulfobacteria; order Desulfobacterales; family UBA11574; genus S5133MH16. Next base: position 3,621 of record JASFLX010000197.1, read on the forward strand.
GGTGATGCCGGAAAAGGATGCCTCTAAATGCCCTTTCAACCCCTTCGACCTAACAAAGGTTTGGCCTCATGGCGATTACCCTTTGGTCGAGGTGGGTATCTACGAACTGAATCGTAACCCGGAGAACTACTTCGCCGAGGTTGAGCAATCGGCCTTCAACCCAGCCAATATCGTCCCCGGCATCGGGTTCTCTCCTGACAAAATGTTGCAGGGGAGACTTTTCTCCTATGGCGATGCCCAACGCTATCGGCTCGGTGTGAACCATCATTTGATTCCGGTCAATGCCTCCCGATGCCCATTTCACAGCTACCACCGTGATGGAGCCATGCGGGTTGACGGCAATTATGGCAGTACACTTGCTTACGAGCCTAATAGTTACGGCGAGTGGCAAGAGCAGCCGGAATTTGCCGAACCGCCCCTCAGTTTGGAAGGAGCAGCTGACCATTGGAACCACCGCGAGGATAACGACGACTATTACTCTCAGCCCGGCAATCTGTTCCGGCTGATGAACCCTAAGCAGCAGAACTTGCTGTTTGCTAACACAGCTCGTGCTATGGGAGACGCTCCGAGAGAAATTAAGATTCGTCACATTGGCAACTGTTTGAAGGCCGATCCGGCTTACGGCAAGGGGGTAGCTGATGCACTTGACATCCCGCTCAGCGAAGTGCCGAAGGAGGAATAGGATCGTTTTCAAAGTCACAAGGGAGCGTAAAAGAACACCAAGGTTTTCACTGAACAGAAAAACTACTTTTAAACTCTCGAAGTATAGTCCAACCAGCTAAAAAGGGCTAAAAGCGGTTTGGTAAATGCTTGCGCAATTTGTCAAGCCGCTTAGCCCGCTTAATAGACTTAAAATCTTTAGGAGAATTTGCAATAACGGCCCGAGTTATAGAGTTGAGGAGGCGAGCGAGCTCACCTATAAGGCTCGCTCACCTCCCAAACATATATAACTCGGGAAGGTACCAGATATATCTTTGGAACACAAGATATCGAATCGCCAGATTTCCGCTCTATGATAATTATCACAGCTCGCAATCAATAATAAAAGGCAGAGCCAATTGACCCTGCCTTTCAAAGAATAATTATAGTATTGCAGTCATTTTAATACACGAATCATTAATTATAAAATTCGTTCCATCCTTTTATTCTCCCATTCTTCCCTGCTAATGTTGCGTTATCACTAACAGGATAACCATTACTTTTGCCGATTAGAACTCCTCCTGAAAAAACCCTTTAGGATAACAGCCGTTGAGACCTGACCCCGATTGTGTCTGGATGTATATACCTTGATTGCCCCGGATTACAGGTATTCAATCTCTGTTTTTTCCGCTTTTAAATCACTGTTGTACCAGGTGGAAAAGGAGTGGTGATCAATCCGGGCAGTTACGGTTTTTCCAGTCGATAAAAATATCTTTTAAAACCTGGGGCTTGGGGCCTTCTCCATCCTGGTCGGTGGTGATGAAATCATCTATCCGACGGCAAAAGGTTTCCGCTGTCATCTCCTCGGCCCAATCATGGCAGTCCATGCACGATGCTGCGTCTGGCCGGATCTGGATGTTGGGATCTGTTACGATCTGTTCCAACGTCAGGCCTATAAGACTGTGAGGTGCCCCCTTCAGATGAAGTTTGGCAGGATCTACAGGCCAGTTTTCTGTTGTAATGGGTGTCTTCCATCCATGCTTTTTAACGATTGGCTGACTGTCGCCAGCCATGATAAATCCCGGCAAAGTTATTATAAAAGCCAATGCCAAGACCCCTATTATAGTGATGTTCTTAAAAACAGGCTTTTTCATTTTTCAATATTCCTCCAAAAGAAATTAAATTTTATTTTTGCAAAATACTATCAATAGAAAGCTTCTCCAAGTGTTCAAACATAGGCTTGCTGGCTTCAACCCAGACCCATCTGGAATAATTTACATGTCATTCATGCCAGCGACATCTTTTGGATCAATCATCTTCTATTATAATGGCTTGAGCGCCGCATTCCTCCGCAGCCTGTCTTACAGGGCGGCACGGCATGATTCCAGATCTGCCCTATATGGACTGAAACTACTGGGCGTTTGGAACAAATAACTGTTCTCCGTCAAACTGATATTGGCCAATTATATAATGCTTACATCCGGCATCCGCTACTTTTTTAACAGTTTTTATATCTGCTAAGGACGAGCGGCGTTTCAATACAATCTGAAACGCCGCGCTCATATGTTGCTAATAGCCTCCGTGAGCGTTCAAAACATCCGTCAATTCGTGGCGGCGCTTCCTGATCATCCGATTTGCAGTTCAGAATACGCTTCAGAAGCCCTCGAAGACGTTTATGCTACGATCAGGCGAGGTCGAAGCGGTCAAGGTTCATCACCTTGTTCCACACC
>JASFLX010000198.1:0-5888 GCA_050117895.1 Desulfobacterales bacterium
AATGGATGCTTTTTCCCCTGCATTAATCTTTTGTTAGCGCAATAAGTGAACGCTTTCCCACGAAGAGGGATGATGCTTTTTGCCTTTCTTCCCCGCTTTCAACGGGACAGGCATTAAAGGCAAAAACATCTTGTTTATCCTGTAATCCTGTCTAAAATTTAATGCCTTTAAGGTAATTTATACAATATTATCAGTAATTTATTCAAACCTTAAACAAACCCATGCGATCCCGCCGATGAAACATTTTCGGCATATTTGCTTTAAATTCAGGATTCATTACATCCCAAATTTTTTCAGGCATATTGTTAATAAACCAAACGATCCGAAAGTGTTGTTCAAAATTAGAATTTATCTTCAGCTGTCGGGATAGGAACGCCCATGGCTGAACGCCCCTACCACACATCCACGCGCATGGGTCACTTACGTGACAGATGGATGGCGTCTTATAATTTTTGAGACGTCTCTCTGATTCAGCAGGTATTATCCTTAAGGTGCTATATTGCTTTTTGAAGGGTTGTATAATAAAGTAAAGCTAACACGCACTTAACATTTTATTTATAGGTTGAAAGGAGGAAACCGAATGTTTTTCATCGGCAATTTTATTTATGCAACCAATCAAGAGAAGCTACAGGAAAGGGAAAGACGTCACGGTGAATTCAGCCTGATCATTGACGCTGAAAATTCATACATGGCCTTGCGTAAGTTCCAAGATCGAATTATCAAGTACAGAAAAACAAGTGACTTCTTTCAAGGTGACTGCTCCATTTATTTAATCCAGCTTTTTGAGTTCCAGGGATTTCCGATAAATGAAGCCATGATTCTTAACTACAAATCGATTGTCGGCGATCCCGTTTTGCCTTTTATACGGTGTTCACTTCCCAACGATTTGACGGATTCATGTCGAATTTTCGACTGGAAAAACAACATTCCGGAAATCGACGGACAAAAAGAAAAACTTTTTCTTCAGTTTCAAGCCGGTTCTTCCCATTTGATCAGTGAACCGGACGCTAGTTTTCAACAGTTTCTTGAAACCGAGTGATTAGAAAAATCCCGTTAAAGATGTTTGTACATCATTTTTTTATTTAAGGGAAATGAGGTGTGGATTCAGATAGACCTGTTGACTCAAATACCCATGGCTTTCTTTACTTTTTTAGTGATAAATTTTGTAAAACTGAAAACGATATTCAATTGAGCCTCGACTTTCGGCTATTTGATAGGCTGCAAGTTGACGGCTTGTCTGCCTCTAGAGGTCTCTTTCAATTCAAAAGATACAGGGTCACCCTTTTGTAAACCGAAATGCCCAAATTCCTTGATGCCCGTTTTATGAACAAAAACGTCCCCATATTCTTCAGTGGATATAAAGCCATAACCCTTTTTTTCACTATACGATTTGACATAACCTTCCATCTTAAATTTTCCCTTTCCTTATATCTTGTGCAACTATTCAGGAATTCACTTTGAATCAAAACCAAAAAAATATTTGAAATAATCGCTTTATCTGATTTCAGAAAATGATATCATATCAAACAGATATCAAATCGATGTCGTCAAAAAACAGCTCTACCGAATCATTTTCGGATGAATTATATAACGCCATGACTGATTCGGCAATTTTTGTGGAATATGGTTCAATGGGAAACATATTGTGGGTCCGAAGGATGGCAACCAAGGCGTTCATTCCTTTAGAGATGGAATTCACGATAATCTCACTTTCATAGGTCTCTTCGCAGAGAAATGAAAAATCTCCCTTTTGCAGCATTGAAGACGCCACTTTTTTCAGATTTTTGTTGATGATTGCATATTCACTGATTTTGAGTTTATTTTTGGCACCATCTCGAGAAATCACATATTTTTGACGCATATCTTTTCTCCTTTTCATAGGGCTTCTATGCTTATAGATTCTCTCCTTCATTCTGAGGCTGATTTTGATTCTCTTCTGTTTTTATATTTTTTTTATCCAGCTTGCGTTGTCTCTTTTGTTCTTTCTTTTTTTTCCTTACTAATTCTTTTTTACGTTTATTAAATTGATAGTTTGATCTTGCCAATTCGTTACCTCCTTGGCTTTTATTTTTATAATGACAACAAGAAAATGATCTATAAGCGGACTTTTTTGAGGCGTAAGGTCTGATTATAGCGAATGGTGAAGAAATAATTCAAACCAAACAAAAAGGCATTCCCTCAATATTAGAAGGAATGCCCTTTTTATTCAGAACATAAGGTTAAATCATGGATTTTTCCTTCAGAAAGAAACCGTCCCACAGATGAAACAGGACTCAATTGATTAAAATTATAATAATCTTTATTTGGAAAGAAAGCAAGCTAATTATTTATTATTTTTAAAAATAATGGAGGGTGCCTATTTAAATGTGCAAAAACGAAATGTTACGCAAACAATGTCAGTAACGGCTCTGTATGGCAAGGTTTTTGGTTCCATGATGCTTACAGGTTCTTTAATGATAAAGGAGTGCACACTTCTTTAATAGTGGTCAGTAGTCATATCAGAAAACAGTGTGGGTTCGATCAACTTCTGAATGAGCGTTTGCCCCCTATCCATCTTCTGAAGAATCAGCAATGGCTAAAACCGGGCACGGGGAGCTTTGTAAAACTTGTTTAGTAATACTGCCACGGAGCACATCTAGAAATCCTTGGCGACCATGGATAGGCAAAACAATCAGGTCAGCATATATCTCATTTGCGACAGCGATAATTTCATCAGCCACTTGACCCTTGCGATAAACCTGATTCCATCTAAACCGAGGATCCTCAGGCAAATTAAACACCGGCATTTTTTCAGAATTTCCGACATGGATGAGCGAGAGGTTTATCAAATCGTCTCCAATTGCTTTGGCTAACGCCGCCCCGTCCTTTATTGCTGATTCCGGATGGGGTTCTCTATCCACCGGAATCAGGATGTTTTTGAGAGATACATTTCCATCTTTTGGGGACACAAAGCCCTTTACTCCCTCAGGTACAAATAAGGTGTCCTTTGCCAGTTGTCTCACCAGCTTCTCAATGTCATCTCCCTGTATACACCAATCAAGACATTCGTGAGCGTGCGTGGCAAGCACGATTAAATCAACAGGATGACTATCTGTGTAATTGTAGATCTCAGCCATTGGACTCAGACCGGACACGCCCACCTTTTGGATCTCTATTCCCAACTCATCAAAAACTGCTGATCGCGACATTCCTTTTTTAAGGAAGCCCCACCGCTCAAGAGTGCCACGCACGGCCGGAAATAAATGCCAGTTATTCGCTGTGTCCTTTCGGTCCCTACTGTGAAAAATTGTAAATTTTGTTCCGAGCAAAAGTGCTAACCTCAGCGCGTGTGCGAAAGCAAGTTCACTGGCTTCTGAGAAATCGGTGGGATGCAACACAGAATATTCAAAATTCTCCATCAGATAGTCTCCTTGTTATCTCTTACCATGAGCAAAACCTGAAACCAATCATTGTTTTAAACATATATCATAAAATTAATGAGAATCTTTAGGTGAGTTATTTAAAACGGTTTATATAACATCATATCATGTTAAGTTTTACCCAAATGATTTATGGGATGCCGCTCTTGGTGAAGCGAAGATCCAGTTATCAGGAGAATATGAGACCTCCTTGATTTTCGCTCAGTTAAGGTATTAATTTTTTATTCTTTTACACGCTCCACATACTCTCCGGTTCTGGTATCGATGCGGACAAGTTCACCTTCCTCAACAAATGGAGGGACCTGAACCACGTAACCCGTCTCAAGTGTTGCCGGTTTTGTGCTGCCGGTAGCGGTATCCCCTTTTGCCCAAACTTCTGCCTGGGCAATTCTTAAATTGACAAAATTGGGTAATGTAATACCGATAGGCCTTTCCTGGAAAAAAAGAACATTGCAAACCGTGTTTTCCTTTAAAAAATTAATGGAATCGCCCAATTGATCTTTGGTGAGATAGTCCTGGACATAAGTTGACGTATTCATAAAACAGTATTGAAAACCGTCTGTGTAAAGATATTGCAATTCAAGTTCTTCAAGGTTTGCCGGGTTAAATTTATCACCGGATCTAAATGTTCGATCGAACTGTACGCCGGTCAGCATATTCTTTAGCTTGCATTTATAAAGCGCCTGTCCCTTTCCCGGTTTGACGAATTCAAATTGTACTACAACATATGGATCTCCATCAATCTCGATTTTAAGACCTTTTCTCAAATCGCTGCTTTCATACATAAATTACAACTCCTTTAATTTAATCATTGGGGCCACAGGTTTTCACAGATCTGCCTGCCGTGTGGGTCTGCGTCCAATAGCCCTTTGCGCCTTACGGGTTTCATCAACCAATCTTTTTACTTTGCCAAAGTCCTTTTTGAATCTGATTAAATTTCCTTTCGAATCCACAGCATTGGTCCCGGTACAACTGTCAACTCCTGCCGGACGAACGTACATAATTCCGTCAAACACATTATCGGGCGTAATACCCCCTGCCAATATCACAGGAATACTGCTCGACTTAACCAGCTTTGCAGCCACGTCCCAATCGCAGGTCCGGCCGGTTATTCCGACAAAACCCCTGACCGGCTGATGTTCGGAAAGAGATCCGGATTTTTTTACAATTAATGTGTCTGTTAAAAAATAATCGCTTACCGGCTCGAACAGCCTTGCCAGTTCAATAGTGTCCGTAGGATCAGCCATCCCGGATTGCGGTATGGGAATGGACCGCATAATTTTGATCTCGGGAAACCTTTTTTTAACATTCTCCTGTAATAATAAAAGTTCATTATATGTTCCGGAAACATCATTTTGAAAGGTTAATGCTTCACAAAAATGGACAATATCGGGGGTATAATAATCGATTACAGAGAGTATTGTATTGATGTCGCTAAACAGCGGTATCAAGCTGCTCCGGGCGCCTGAGCCATCAATCGTATCGATGGCATTCTTTATCAAAGGAACTTTCCATTCTTCGATAGAAACAATAACACTGCCGATATGATCCACTCCGAGCGATACCAGCTTTTCAGCCTCGGAAGGTGTCTGCACCTCATAAATTTGGGTAATAATTTTGCTCATCGTTTTTTTTGGATTTAAATATGATGAACTCGTAAAAAGTCCGATTTAGACGGTTTCGTAAAAAGTTCAAATTCCCCCGAACAAATCTCTCGGGATAAAAAGGCGCCGCAAATTTTGTAATCATGAGGCGTACTTATCGTACGTTGAATGATTGTGAAATGCAGCACAACGCAGAAGTTGGACTTTTTACGAAATCGTCAAATATAGGAGTTGACATTTTTGACCGCTTTTAACATATTCAATATGTTTTCGCAAATTGTTTAAGTGATCAAACTTATGATACTCGTAATAGATTTTGGATCGCAATATAACCAGCTTATCGCCCGCCGGGTTCGAGAGTTTCATGTATACTGTCAGATTGATCCGCCGGATATTGACATTGCCCATATCAACAGCATGAAACCCAAAGGGATTATTCTCTCCGGAGGACCTTCAAGCATTTATGAAAAAAACAGCCCAAAATGCGATGAATCGATTTTTAATCTCGGCATTCCGGTTCTTGGAATCTGTTATGGTATGCAGTTTATGATTAACGCTCTCGGTGGAACGGTTAAAAGAGCCCGAAAGCGTGAATACGGCTTTGCAGCGCTTAAAGTAAAAACACAGGCAGGCCTGTTTAAAGGTGTGGATGAAACAACAAAGACCTGGATGAGCCATGGGGATTCAATAGAAAAGCTGCCGCGCGGTTTTAGAATAACCGCTTCCACTAAAAATACAAAAATAGCTGCAACAGCCCATGTCAAAAAAAATCTCTACGGTTTCCAGTTTCACCCTGAAGTCCATCATACGCCCAAGGGCAAAGCAATGCTTCGCAACTTTCTTTTTGACGTGTGCGGCTGCAAAC
>JASFLX010000199.1:0-5885 GCA_050117895.1 Desulfobacterales bacterium
AAACTACCTCTTTTGCATGATTTCATGTGCCCGTTCAAGGGCAGCGACATTGTTTTCACCCACTTTGCCCGGAAACCGTGCCATAATGGCTTCCTGTACCGCTTTCAGACTCACCAGACCGGTAATAGAGCAAAAAGCCCCGATCATAATGGCATTGGGAATGGGCCGGCCAATGATTTCAATGGCGATTTCCGTGGCCGGAATGGTTTCCACCGTGGCCGTGGTCTTGAGTTTCAAATCTTCGGGGGCCTTATCGGAATTGATCAACAATAACCCATCGGGCTTGAGTCCGTCCAAAACCGGCACATTCTCCACCAGGCTGTAGTCCTGGACAATAATATAATCCGGATGGAGCACATCCTCACGGGTGCGAACCTTCTTGTCATCAATTCTGACAAACGCCTGAACCGGCGCACCCACCCGTTCCGCTCCAAAAGAGGGAAACGCCTGGGCAAACTTGCCGTCGTGGAATGCGGCAATGGATAAAAGCTCCGCCGCCGCTACGTTCCCCTGTCCGCCTCGACCATGTATTCTGATTTCAATCATATGTTTCACCTTTCACCTTCCGGGTTTTCCGGGGAGGGCAAATAAAAAAATGATAAAAGTACAGTTAGATGAGATATAGATCTTCGATTGACATTAAAGCATATAAATGTAATGATTCTTAAGTGTCAACAAAAAAAGTGTGTTAATAAATGGAATTGGATTATTCCAGTATTATAAGTTTTTTAAAGAAATAGTCAATATATAATGTTAGCTCTATTATAAGTCAACGATCTCATATTATAGCGCTTCACCTGACGATAGATCACCTTTCAAAATCCGGGTAAATCCATGACAAAAACCAAAGGGAAAAATCCTCCGGTCGTCACACTTAATTATTCCAAGGGCGACTTGATCATCAAAGAGGGCGACTATGGAATTTCGATATATGAGATTATAAGCGGTAAAGTCGGAATCTATGTGGAATCGGGCGGTACGGAAACCAGCGTTGCCGTTCTCGGCCCCGGCATGATTGTCGGCGAAATGGCCTTTATTGAGGGTAACACCAAACCTCGTTCCGCATCGGCCAGGGCCCTTGAAGACTGTTGTCTGGAAGTGTGGCATCCTGCGATGCTTTTGGATGCTTATAAAAAGATGCCTGACATTCTTAGACTCATCACAGGCCAAGCGTTAAAGCTTATTGTGCGGATGAACAAAAGGGTCGTTGAATTAAGCTTAAAACAAGGACCGTCAAAGGACGGGCAAACTCAAGAGTTATCCGATCAGTGGACAGAGGAACGCAAGTGTTTCCGTAAAAAGGTCAGTCTGGATTGCGTTTTTCGGCCGGTAAACAGTCCCAAGAAGGTTAAACTTATCGGCCGAATCAGGGATATCAGCAAGGGGGGCTTGCAGATGACGATCAAGACGTCAGGCTTACTCAATTACACCCTGGCCTCCGGGGATGAACTTTTCATAAGCACCAATTTTACTTTAGATCAAAAAGTGAATATGACCGCTAAAGTTGCCCGGCTCCAAAAAGAGAACACAGGCGATATGATTTCCCTGGGAATGGTATTTACCCATTTGGACCCGGATGATCGAAGAAGGTTGGGCTTCTTTTTGATGCCATAAGGGAGGTTTATAAATGAGTGTCAGTTCAGAGGTGCTCGGTTATGTTGTGAGCGAGGAAAGTTATGCGGACAAGGCTGTTATCGTTAAAGAAGGAAGTGTTGGTGACTGGGTTTATGTAATTTTAAAAGGCCGAGTCAAAATAAAAAAGCAGACTTCCGGGGGCTTGCTGACCATTGATACATTGTCCGAAGGAAATTTTGTCGGAGAAATGGCCATGTTAAAACACAGTAATAGTAAACGAACCGCTTGGGCGGTTGCGGATGGACCGGTTGAATTAGGGGTGCTTGATTCTGTCCGTTTGGCACAGGAATGGGAGTCCCAACCACCGAAAATAAAAAAGCTCATATCAAATCTCATTCAAAACATTGAGAAATCGACCCAAAAGGCGGCCGATATGATTGAAGCGTCAAAGTAGCTCGCAAAATATCATTCATGGATGGACACTATTTAGCGCCCGAACGAAAAATAGGATTTTTTGTTATATCCGCTTCTAATTTAATGCAAAAAATTTCTCCCATCCTATCATAGAGACCTTTGAAAAATGTCCAATTTTGTTCAAGGCCAAGAAAGGCGAAAATTTTAACCACAGGAATACGTTGAGTATTTTGAGGATTAAAATTTGAGCCTGACGCTGGAATTGGACAAAAGGGGGCGTTTTGCAAAGGTCTCTCATACTATTTTTTCATAGAAGATCCTAAACCGGTCCAGTTTTTTGGGAACAACCTCAACTCCGATTCCTGTTCCTTGGGGTAAATTTATGAAGCCGTCCGGTTCCAGAACCACGGGCTTATCAACGATATCTTCAGAAAAATAGCGTGAAGTTTCCGAAGTGTCACCGGGGAGAACAAATCCCGGGAGTGTCTGAAGGTGAATGTTAAAAGCTCTTCCGATTCCGGTTTCAAGCATACCTCCTGACCATACGTTGATACTGTTGTTTAAACAGAACTCCTGAATCTTTTTAGATTTTATCATCCCGCCCACTCGTCCCTGTTTTATGTTGATTATTTTACAGCTCCCAAGCGCGACGGCGGTTTTTGCGTCATTAAGATTCGTTATCGATTCATCAAGACAGATCGGAGTATCCATTCGCTGCTGAAGCAATGAATGATGATATATATCATCGTAACACAATGGCTGCTCAATCATCATGAGATGAAATTCATCGAGTTGTTTGAGAATATGTGAGTCATCGTAAGAGTAATCGCCGTTTGCGTCGGCCATTAACCGAACATCCGGAAATGTCCTGCGAACCGTTTTAAGGATCTCGGTGTCCTTTCCCTTTTTTATTTTTATTTTGATTCTGTGATACTTTTTGTCACATGCATTCTTGATCGATTCAAGGAGGTCATCCATGTTTCCCATGATTCCGATACTGATCCCCGACATTATTTTTTTGGATTTACCTCCGATGAGTTCAAACAGAGGAATCTCACATTTTCTGGCCATAAGATCCAAAAGAGCATTTTCTACAGCGGCCTTGGCCATATAATGCCCCCTAATCCGTTCAAATTTCAACAAAGCGTCCTGTATAGAAAAATTTTCCAGATTCATTAGAAGGGTTATCAGGAATTTTTTAATAATATGAATAGATGTTGAATTGGTTTCATAGCAATAATAAGGATCCGGAGAAGTTATGCATTCTCCCCATCCGAAAAAACCATCGGAAATGATTTTCAAAAGCAATGCTTCTCTGTGGGTCTGAACGGAAAAGCTTGTTTCAAAAGGTTTGACGAGAGGAAGTTTTACAATAAACAGCTCCACCGAATCGATTTTCCGTATTCTTTTCATCGATCCTTTTATCTCCTTAATTTATAAAACATTCTCTTTTTATCTTTTGAGAATACAATGTCTCTGACAACATAGCCCTTCTTGAAGGCCGATTCGAAAAGATGTCGCGTTTTCGTTCTCCATTCAAGGGCTTGATCCAAATGGGTTTCTTTCAATAATCTTATGCTTTCGGGCAGTTCAATGTACGCTGTTTCTTGGGTAAACTTTTCCAGTTTTTCTGAAGGAATGACCTCAATAATTGAGGGCTCCTTTTCTTCCATTTTTTTGACAACTCTATCAGATTTTAAATTCCAGGTAACAATAAGGCGGTCCGTAGAAAGTCCCTTGTGGAGACCACTTTCTCCCTCCCCGTATATATTCCTTTCGTACTCCCTACTCATCACTCCCAATCTGTGAAAATTAAAATAAGCATTCATCGATTCAAGAGGGTCAAAATTCCAACGCATCACATGGTATCCCATTTTAAGTACTTCTTCTCGCTGTGCTTTTTTGAGTAAAAAACCAAACCCGCTGGACTGATATTCTTTTTTGACACCGGTCATGTGAGAGTAGATGAAGTACTCTCCTTTCCATTTCCCAATAATTGCATAGGTAAAACCGGCCAGTTGGCCATGGGCGAACAATCCGTAGACAAGGCCCCCATATTTTTGTACCCTTGTCATCATGTGGTGTGGTTCCGTATCCAGATCCGAAAACCCCCAGGCACTTTTCTGGATATCAAGTAATTTCTTAAAATCATTGATTTCTTTTATTTTTTTTAGTTCAATCATAATAAATCTCCGGATAGAGGTATTGGGCGCTTTGGATAAATTTAACGGGGATATCTATAAACTTCAAAGCTGGGAACCTTGGACACGTTTCTATAAGATACTATTTATCGGTGCTGCAATGTAGCCTGGGATTTGAATTTTATTTTTTTTAAGAATATCTGGCAGTTTTTTGTTGCAAAAAACATTTATCCATTCTCTGGACGTCTTTATGCTGTCAAACTGGAAGTAAGTATTTTGACATTCTGTTACGATGCTGTAATTTAAAAAATTTATTTTTAAAGCTTCCTTTTCACCTTTTAGTAAAACCTTTAAGAATATGGTTTTATCCTTGGAATTGACAACGAATTCAACTAGTTTTCCGTAGTCATTGATTATAATATTTGCCACCAATTGTAACGCTTTTGATATAATTTTATCTTTCTTTTTATTGAAAATTGATGTCATTATTAAAGGTCACGGACTTTCTATTTTGCAATCTATCGGGATGAAGCACAGAGATCCGGGTTTTATATTTTATAGTATTTCTTCAAAACAGAATAAAGCTGTTTAATTTTATTTTGATCCCAAAAAAATAAGATAGCATTTTGGCAAATTTTGTCAAACATATCGTCAAAACGGCGATTATGGTTGAAATTAAACTTAATACCTGAATTTTGCACGAGTCGGAGGCTTGCATATGCAAGATTCAAATAATAAAATGCTTGACAATATGGACCGGAATACTTAATTTTGATTTTTTGAGTATATACTCATAAAGGATTGTTATGGTTAGACCCAAAAAGCATCGAATGGTGGCTTTTAATCCTGACATCAGCTACTTCAAGCCAAGAGGAATACCCATGCGCGATCTTTCCGAAGTGCGGCTTACGGTTGATGAACGTGAAGCCATAAGGCTTGCCGATCTTCAGGGTATGTCCCATGAAGAAGCAGGGCAACACATGCATATTTCAAGAGCCACTTTTGGCCGGATTATTCAGCGGGCCAGAAAAGTCGTTGCAGATGCTCTGATTAACGGCAAGGCAATAAATGTTGAAGGCGGGAACTACAAGATGGCAGATCAAGTACGAACGTTCATGTGTAACAAATGCAATCACAAATGGGTTGAACCTTTGGGTACGGGAAGGCCTGAAAGGTGTCCAAGATGTAATTATGATATGGTTGATTGTTGCGAAGGGTAAGTTAGGGCAATAGTGCTTTGTTTAATTTAATATAGTCTTTAGTGGTGATATAACCTTTAGTAGGAGATAAGAAATATGGTACAAATTCAAAAAAGTGTTGATGACGTCCAAAAGAAGAAAAATGCGCAGGCGGAACAGGACGCTTCTGTGGATAGATCTTTGAAAAAAATAAAGAAAAAATTCGTCGTATTAAGCGGTAAAGGCGGGGTGGGCAAAACCAGTACTTCTGTTAACCTGGCCATTGCACTTGCCAAAAAGGGATTCAATGTGGGAATTATGGATGTGGATTTGCATGGACCTGACGTACCGAGAATGCTCGGGTTGAAAGGGATGCTGGGTCTGAGTAAGACGAATAAACTGGATCCCATGAGCTATTTGGATAACTTGAAAGTCGTTTCAATCGAATCACTGATTGCCAGTAAAGACGATGCCGTTATATGGAGAGGGCCCCTCAAATATTCCGCCATCCGGCAATTTATCGGTGAAGTTGAATGGGGTGATTTAGACTTTCTGATCATTGATTCCCCTCCGGGAA
>JASFLX010000200.1:0-5828 GCA_050117895.1 Desulfobacterales bacterium
TTGAGACGGTGAACGTTGATATAGGAGATCGCGTACGGAAAGAACAATTATTGGCCGTTCTGGATAAAGAGCCCTACCGGCTGGACGTGGATGCTGCACAGGCTGAGCTGGTAAAGGCTAGGGCCAAGGTTGTAAGTACAAAAGAGGAGTACGATCGCCAGGAGAGAGTTTATCTCCAGGGCGCGGGTGCCAAAAGCAAGCTGGACCGAGCCAAGTATAATTACGATGCCGCCCGAAGCCAGGTGAATTATCAGATTGCAAAGCTGAATCTTGCCAAACGAAATCTTCGTAAGACCATGCTGACATCGCCCTACGATGGTCATATCGCCTGGCGCTCCGTAGATCCACACGAGGAAATAAAGGTTGGACAGAAAGTGTTCGCCATTGATGCCAAAGGCGCATTGGAAGTGCAGCTGGCGGTTCCGGAGACCACCATCCATCGAATACATATGGGTAGTCCCACGACGGTCAGGTTTCCCACGCTGACGGGCCATTCTGTAAAAGGCCGCATCTCCGATATCGGTTCTGCCGCTGTAAAAACCAACGCTTTCCCGGTTAAGGTGGGGTTGATCGATCCGCCGGCGAGTATAAATCCGGGCATGACTGCTGAAGCATCTCTGGTTCTGAAAGATGACAGCCAAATGACCGGTTACCTGGTTCCGGTTCAGGCGATACTTCCCGCCAAGGATGCAAGACAAGGATATGCGTTTGTGTATGACCCGGAGACATCCACCGTTCGGAAGACCTCGATTCGTACCCTCGGTGCAGAGCAGAATAGGGTGATCGTATCCGAAGGTCTTTCTGCCGGAGACATTATTGCCGTTGCCGGCGTAAGTTTTCTGGCGGATGGGATGAAGGTGAAGCTCATGGAACAGTAACTATAAGTGGTTTCAAAACCTCTCCTCAGGCCCAATTCCTGTGTTGGACCGAGGGATTCAATACTCGAAATATTACATATATTCCTGCGTTTGAATCCCTCGGTCCGCCTTGACTTTGAACCTGATTGAAGATTTTGAAACCACTTCTATCCTAACGCGTTCCTAACGCGTTGCATAAACAACCTGGCGAAAAGGGAATAACCCTATGATGTTATAAAATAGATTATATAATTGCTTCCTATTTGGATTTCTAACCCCTAGTGAATTCAAAGGATGGGGTTAATTTTATGCATGTTGTTTATGCAACGTTAGGTCTATAGGGTTGAAAGTCTTAAAAAATATGTCAGGTTTTTTGAACTCGGAGTAGAAAATGAAAAGTATAACCGATTTTGCACTCAATAATTCGCGAACCGTTATCGTTATAATGCTGGGGATATTCTTCGGCGGCATTATTCTGTTCGGGAAAATTCCAAAACTTGAAGACCCGTACATTACCATTCGCGAAGCATTGGTCGTGGCAAAAAACCCCGGTATGCCTGTGGAGAAGGTTGAGCGGCTGATTACCCGTCCCATAGAAGAGAAAATAAGATCCATGGGTGAAGTGGATGATATCAAAGATTCCGCCTCTAAAGTCGGTGAATGTATTATGCATGTAACCATTAAAGACGAAGTTCCTGCAGAAGATCTTCCCCAGATCTGGAAACTGTTGCGTAATCGAATGAGCGATGTTGCGCCCACTCTACCTGAAGGCACCATCGGACCCATGGTAAACGATACCTTCGGCGACACGTCGGTGGCAACCATAGCACTCTGGAGCGATGGGTTTTCTATGGCGGAAATGCATGAAACTGCCCGTAAAATTCGGGAACGTCTGAACCTGATGGAGGGGATCCAGAAGATCGATCTCACCGGTGTTCAGGAAGAGCGCATTTATATCGAATTTTCAAACGCCAAAATGGCACAAATCGGAATCGAACCCGGAGTCATCGGAGAAACCATAAAACAGCAAAACATCATCCGTCCCGCCGGCCGGATAAATATGAATGGTGTGGAAATCGTCTTGGAGACATTGGGCAGTTTCAACGATCTTGAGGAGATCGATGATGTACTGATACCCGTTCCCGGCACCCAGGCCACCATACCGCTGCGCGATATTGCAACCATCAGAAAAGCCTATGTGGAACCCATCCAGAATCCTGCGTATTACAATGGTCACCCAGCCATTGTTTTAAGTGTCTTTTTGTTTAAGGGCGTGGATGCGGTGGAATTCGGCGAACGATTGAAGCAAAAAGTCACGGAGATTGAACAGTCCCTTCCTTGGGGCTACAAGCTTGATTTTGCCACCTTTCAGCCCGAACTTATCACCAAATCCGTCAACGGGATGGTAAGTAATGTGGTACAGAGTGTGGGGATTGTCCTTGTGGTGGTGATGATTATGCTGGGGTTTAGAACCGGTTTGATTGTGGGATCATTCATTCCCCTTGTCATGCTTTTCGGGGTGGTCATGATGAGTGTGTTCAATGTAGAAATGCAGCGCATTTCACTGGCGACCATGATTATTGCGCTGGGCATGTTTGTCGATAATGCGATTGTGGTATCTGATGATATCCAGGTGAATCTGGAAAGTGGAATGGATCGCAAAGACGCGGTTATAAAAACCGGCAGGTCTCTTGCCGTCCCCCTTTTGACCAGTACGCTCACAACGGTTTTTGCCTTTGGACCGATTATCCTTCAAATTGGGAGTACCGGGGATTATACCAAATCGTTGGGTCAGGTGATGATTATTCTGCTCATGGGTTCATGGTTCTTCTCCATGTTTTCCTCTACCAGCTTATGTTACTGGTTTATGAAGACCCCTCCGGATCCCGGCAGTAACAAAACAGAAAAGATGGATCCTTACCAGGGCAAATTCTATCAAATTTACCGGAAAATTCTGGTATTCGGTCTGCGCAATCGTATGCTCGTGCTGGGTTTTGTGGGGGTTGCATTTGTGTTAGCGGTATTCGGGTTTACAAAAATACCGAGAATTCTATTTCCCAATGGAGACAGAAATCAGTATACAGTTAATCTGGATCTCCCTGCCGGGACCCATATCGAGGAGACTGACCGGATCGTTCGGGAATTTTCCGCCTGGCTGCAGAATAAAAAAGAGAACCCGGAAATCACCGGAGCCATTGCCTATGTGGGAAATGGCGGCCCACGATTCTTTCTCTCACTGGCACCCACAGACCCTGATCCGCATAGTGCGTTTGTCATCGTCAATACGCAAACCGGGGATCAGGTGGAAGAACTGATCAAACGGACGCGGCAGCACCTGCTGGATCATTTCCCCAATGTCTTCGGAAGGGTCAAGGCCATGTTCCTGGGGGCCTCCGAGCCCGGAATATTGGAGATCCGGCTCAGTGGACCGAATATAGATGTATTGTGGGAACAGGCCGAACAATTGAAGGCAGGACTAAGGAAAATCGCCGGCACACTGGATATCAAACATGATTGGAATAACCGGGTGATTTCAACCAAGGTTGAGGTCGATCAATACCGTGCCCGCCGTGCCGGATTAACCTCGCAGGATGTGGCCGGCTCTCTGAGTGCCTTTATCGACGGCCATACGGTAACAGATTTTCACCAAGGTGATGTAAATATCCCCATTGTGGGGCGTGGTATAGAGGCGGAAAGGGATTCCTCGTCCGACCTGGCGACACTTAACGTCTATTCGCCATCCAGTAACACCGGTGTACCCCTCAATCAGGTTGCCGATGTATACGGCATCGGAGCACTCAACCGTATTGTTCGCTATAACCAGGAGCGCACCATAAAAGTCAGTGCCAAGCACCAGGTGCTCAAAGCTGTCGAACTCTTTGAGCAAATCAAGCCGACACTTGACGGACTGGAGTTTCCCAAAGATCACTACTGGGAAATGGGAGGTGAACTGGAAAACTCAGCCAAAGCCATGGGAAAACTGGCCAAACCGTTGTTTCCCTGTTTTGCCGGCATCGTCATTCTGCTGGTATGGCAGTTTAACTCGATCCGGCGTGCCGCCATTATTATGCTGACCATGCCCCTGGTGTTGGTGGGTGCGGTGGTGGGTCTGTTTGTTATGGGGGCAGATTTTGGTTTTATGGCCATTCTCGGGCTTCTCGCCTTGGCCGGATCTATTGTGAACAACGGTATTGTCATGATCGACAAAATTGAGGAAAACAAGCGGGAAGGGCAGTCCCCCTATGATGCGGTTCTCAATTCAGCCATCAGCCGCTTCAGACCCATACTGCTTTCGGTTGCAACAACCATGCTTGGGTTCACGCCGTTAATTATTTACCATGACGCGCTCTTTTACAACATGGCATGTGTCATGTTCTTTGGCCTGGGTATCGGCAGTCTATTTACGCTTAACTACGTTCCGGCGCTTTATACTTTGTTTTTCCGTATTAAAGCACCAAGTCAATAATAGTTTTTACTTATAAGAGTATTAAAATTAGACAGGATCACAGGATAAAAAAGATATTTTTGCATTTCCTGTCTTGCCCCGTTGAAAGCGGGGAAGAAAGGCAAAAAGCATAATCACTTTTCGAGGAAAGGTTTTCAATCATTGTATCAACAAAACAAAAGCAAGGGAAAAAGCACTTGTTTTGACTACGTGCTATTTTTAGATTTAAGCAGAATTGTGTTTTCACGGCTTCATCTGGAAGCCGTGAAAAAATCAAGTCAATCCTATTAATCCTGTCAGAAAAAGTGTTGGCTTTATGTATAAATAATTATGAAATTATTAGGAATAGCAGATTTTGCACGAGAAGGAAGGAACGGTAAAATGAAAAACTGCTGTCTCATTTTTGGATTAGTTATAAGTTTTGTCCTGCTACTTACCGGATGTGCCGTGGGACCGGATTATATCAG
The DNA here is from genome assembly GCA_050117895.1 of Desulfobacterales bacterium. Classification (GTDB taxonomy): domain Bacteria; phylum Desulfobacterota; class Desulfobacteria; order Desulfobacterales; family UBA11574; genus S5133MH16. Next base: position 4,770 of record JASFLX010000200.1, read on the forward strand.
GCCTGATGCACCGGAACCTCAAAAATGGCTTGAGGAAAAAGATCCGGTCATCAAGAGTGAACCGGCGGATTTTGGTCGGTGGTGGACGGTTTTTAATGACCCGGTTCTCAATACTCTGGTTGAGAGGGCTTTTCAGCAGAACCTTTCCCTTCAAATCGCAGGAATCAGGATACTGGAAGCCCGTGCCCAGTTAGGGATCGCTACCGGAAATCTCTATCCCCAATCACAGGCTGGCAAGGGAGCCTACACCTATACAGACATAAGCAAAAACACTGCGAATTCACAGAGTGGCGCCGACTTTCATTATGGTAATATAGATTTAGGTTTTGACGCTGCCTGGGAGCTGGACTTCTGGGGTAAATTCCGCCGTGCTGTTGAATCCGACATGGGTAAACTGGAAGCTTCAATTGCCAGCTACGATGACATCCTGGTCACCCTCACTGCTGAGGTGGCCCGTACGTATATCTTTATTCGTACGCAGGAGGCGCGTCTATCCATCGCAAGAGAGAATGTAAAAATTCAGGAACAGTCCCTTCAAATCGCCGAAACGCGATTCAAAGAAGGAGACATCACCGAACTTGATGTGCAGCAAGCCAGAGCGCTTCTGCGAGATACTCAGGCCACGATCCCTCGGATACAAGCCGGCCTTCGACAAAACAAGAACGGGCTCGCTATTCTTCTTGGAATACTTCCGGGTGAACTCAAGGAATTATTAAAAGCACCAAAGCTCATTCCCACAGTACCTTCTGAAGTAAGAGTTGGGGTTCCGTCGGAGTTGCTGCGTCGGCGTCCGGATATCCGCCTTGCAGAGCGTCAGCTCGCCGCCCAGAGCGCCCTGATCGGAGTTGCAAAGGCAGACCTTTACCCCCATTTTTCTCTTTTCGGTTCCATTGGGTTGCGGGCGAGCGATTCAGATGTAACGGCGGCAGGTTCTCCCGGGGGCAGCTCATTTAGCGACCTTTGGGATTCCGACAGCATCGAGTTTTTCGGCGGCCCCGCGTTTACCTGGAGCATTTTTAACTACGGGCGCATCAAAAACCGGGTTCGGGTTCAGGATGC
>JASFLX010000201.1:0-5821 GCA_050117895.1 Desulfobacterales bacterium
TTTTGGCAACTTTTGGTTTGGCTTTCTCAAGCTTCCCGACCGCGGCAATCATTCGATCAACTTTCTTTGATAGTGCTGTTATGTCCTTGTTAACAGACTGCAAGGTCCTTTTAAGATTTTTCATTTCTGGATTCCTCCTTTGAATTTTGAGAGTTATCTAAGCCGGACGAGCCGTAACCAAGAAATATTTGCCACCAAGCTTGCTATATTATAGTAAGTCTTGAGTTGAAATTAAAAAGGCTATACTCATTTCGATTCTGGTTACAGTAAGTTGGTTGGTAATCCAAAATCAGAAAAGGAGCATAGCCATGAAATCTATTAAACCTGAAAAAATTAAAACGATCAACGAAAAAACGCTTGTTGTTGGTTTGGATATCGGCAAAAAGGTTCATTATGGTTATTTCAGAACCCCTAAAAATCAAGATATTAAACCATTTCCGTTCCATAACACCTGTCAAAGTTTTAATAAATTTTGGGAAAAGCTTTGCAGGTTTAAAGAAAAACACATGCTTGATGAAGTTGTTATCGGATTTGAATCTACGGGGCCATATGCTGAACCCATAGCGAATTATTTGAGAAAGAAATTGGCCAAACTGGTTCAGGTGAATCCAATGCACACGAAAAGGGTCAAAGAATTGACAGGTAATACTCCTAACAAAACAGACAAAAAGGACCCTCGTGTGATTGCAGATGTGATTTCGCTGGGTCATTCTCTGACAGTTGTTGTTCCTGAAGGTGCTGCCGCTCAGTTGCGCAGGCTTACCCATGCAAGGGAACGGGCAATGGAACGCCGAACAGCCATGAACAATCAGCTTCAAGATCTTGTTTTTGTCATATTTCCAGAACTTGGCGATATTATTAAACCATCTACAAAAACGGGAATGTATCTGATTAAAAATTATGCTGATCCTAAAGCTGTTGTATCCATTGGCATTGAAATGCTTTGTAATATTGTAAGAAAAGTCAGTCGTGGGAAGTTGGGCATTGATCGTGCTGAAGCGCTTTATAACGCTGCAAAAGAATCTGTGGGGATTACAGAAGGCAAATCGGGTATACTTCTGGAGATAAGTCATCTGGTTTCTAATATAGAGGCTGAAAACAGATATATTGAAAGCCTCAAAGAACAGATGATTGTATACTTGGGCCAGATTCCTTACAGTCACAGTATATTGTCTGTTAAAGGTATTGGCAATATAACGGCTGCCGGACTGATAGGAGAAGTTGGTGATTTCAGAAAGTTTACGACAATATCTGAAGTAATGAAACTTGCCGGGCTTGATCTGTTTGAAGTCAGCTCCGGAAAGCATAAAGGAAGGCATCGTATTTCTAAACGGGGCCGGGCGTTGATGAGAAAGCTTTTGTTTTTCGCTGCTATTAATGCGGTCAAGTCCCATGGGATTATGCATACCAGGTACCAGAAGATGCTTAAGAATGGTACACCCAAAATAAAGGCACTGATTGCAGTATCCAGAAAGCTTTTGCGAATAATATTCGCGCTTGCCCGCGATAATGCTCAGTATGAAGAAAACTATAACAGAAAACATGATTTTAAATTAGCTGCTTAGGTGAAAGGCGGGGAGATTATCATTTGTGCCATTAAGACGATGATATCGATCTTCTCACTAAGCTTTAATAACTCCCCGTCTGTCACCTTAACCCCAATGAAGCAAGATTAGAGCTCTGTCGAGACTCTCAAATACCAGGATCGGGAAGGTGACTTTCACATAAGCGTTACATTTTTTAAGAAGCAGTGGGATATCCCACATAGCTTCCAATTGAAAAAGACTTGACAACAATAAACCAGGCACGAAGGGTATATAAGTTACTTCGCTTGGCTCATCCCGCTATATAGCGGGAGAATGATGGAATTTTGGAACACTGGAATATTGGGGTAAGAACTGAAATAAACCATTTTAATTGTAAAAAGCTCCTTTCCTTCAACTTAGTTCAGGATAAGCTCACTCATAATTCCATTACTCCATTATTCCATTATTCCAATTGGGGCGAAGCCCCCAAGTTTGCTTTTATATTTTCAACAACATGTTCGATGGGGATGGAAACCTGTTCTTTGGTGGTCATATTGCGCAAGATAACCGATCCTTGTTTTATCTCATTATCGCCGACGATCAGAACATGTGTTGCGCCCAGCCGGTCTGCCCGTTTCATCTGGCTTTTTAAACTTTTATCGCCAAAATCCATCTCGGTTTTAATCCCCTCAAGACATAACGCGGATTTCCATTCAAAGGCAAGGGACAGGCTTCTTTCACCCAGTGCAGCCAAATAGATATGCGGTGTTTTAATGAAATCATCACGATTCAGTCCTGTAATTTCCGCCAGCCGGTCAAGACCGATGGCAAAACCGGTTGCCGGGGTATCGGGTCCGCCGAGCGCCTTAACCAGGGCATCGTATCTGCCGCCGCCTGCCACAGCACTCTGGGCGCCTAATGATCCGGTCTGAATTTCAAAAGTGGTTCGGGTATAATAGTCAAGGCCCCGGACCAGCCTTTTGTCGATGATAAACGGGACATTGATAGCCTCAAGGGCTGTCTTGACGGTTTCAAAGTGTCGGCGGCATGCCGGACATAAATAATCCAGAATGGACGGTGCATGAGCAATGGCCTCTCTGCAGGCAGGCACCTTGCAGTCAAGCACACGCAAGGGATTCCGGTCTTTTCGCCGGACACAGTCCGAACAAAGATTTCCGGTGGAAGATGTCAGAAAATCGGAAAGCACGGTTTTGAATTTTGGACGACATTCCGGACAACCCAGCGAATTGATATGGACTTCAACATCGGAAACAGACAGTCTTGAAAATAAGGTTACCATCAGAAAAATCAATTCGACATCAACCAGCGGAGAATCCACCCCGAAAATTTCAGCATTGATCTGGTAAAACTGACGGTATCTTCCCTTTTGGGGCCTTTCCCGCCGAAACATGGGGCCGATGGTAAAATATTTTTGGACAGGATCCTTTGAATACAGTTTATGCTGGATGTAGGAACGACAAACAGATGCGGTTGCCTCCGGTCTCAGGGTGATAAGACTCCCCTTTCTATCCGGAAAGGTATACATTTCTTTTTCCACAATATCGGTATCTTCACCAATGCTCCTGGCAAACAGTTCCGTGCGTTCCATTATGGGAATACGAATTTCCTTAAAACCGAAATCTTCAAAAAGAGACCTGGCGGTTTTTTCGATATACTGCCAGAGTTCTACTTCCCCGGGAAGTATATCTTTAAATCCTCTGATTAATTGTATCATCCGTTATTTTTTTTCCCATCGCAAAAGTTCGGTGACCTTGCTCAGGGTGCTTCCTTCTTTGATTTCTTCCCGGATGCGGTTTTCCTTTTCGAGCACATCCATGCTCCGGTTTGCATACTCCACGGAAATGGCACGCGGCAGAACCACAACCCCATCATAGTCACCCAACAACCAGTCTCCGGGTTCTATGTGCATATTGCCCACCGTAACCGGCACGCCGATTTCTCCGAATCCTTTGGGCTCTCCGGCATTGGGCATGACAAGTCTGCTGAAAGCCGGAAATTGCATATCTATGATTTCCGGACTGTCTCTCAGGGCGCCGTCAATGACCACCCCGGCCAGACCCTTCTGCACGGCCGAATGAGTTGCCAGTTCTCCCCAGAGGGCCGGCCCCGCCCCGCCGGCGTCGATGACGATAACATCACCGGGTTCTGCCACGTCAATGGCCTGAACCGGTTTGGCCCAATCTCCCGGATAGGTTCTTACGGTAACGGCACGGCCCACCATCCGGATGCCGGGGAAAAGCGGCCGAATTCCTTGCAAAACGCCACCGCGGTGCAGGGCATCGGAAAGATTAGCCGACGATACCAGTTCCAGCATTTCCCTTATTTGAGCTTCTCCTTTTCTTTTAAAAAGGGTAGTACTGATGCTCTTACCGGTGTCGATGCCACGGCGGATATCCCGGGTTGCCTGTTCAGGGTCCATCGCCTTGGTAATGGCGCCACCCACAATGACTATAGAGGCACCCGCCTCCACCGCCGTGGCAGCGGTTTCGGAATTGATGCCCCCGGCCACTCCCACCGGAATGGTCAACTCTTGGCATACTTTTCGTAAAATCTCGAAAGGATCTTTTCCTTCCATTTGTTCATCAATGGCACAATGGACCGTTACAATGTCTGCGCCCAACTCCTCAACGAATTTGGCTCTTGATACCACATCTTTAACCGCTATCATATCGACCACAATTTTGGCGCCATAGTTCTTGCCCGCCTGGATGCATTCCCGAACGGTTGCATCGCTGGATGCGCCGAGCACATCCACTATATTGGCACCGGCTTTGGCCGCAGTTTCAACCTCGGTTCGTCCGGCATCCATAATCTTCATATCCGCCACAATGGTTTTGTCAGGGAAAAGCTTGCGAAGTTCCCGGACGGCGTTCAGCCCCTCGCTCTTGATAAGAGGGGTGCCCGCCTCAAGCCAGTCAGCTCCGCCGGCAATGCCGGCCTGGGCATTTTTCAGAGCCCGTTTCAAATCCACAAAATCTAATGCCAACTGCAGAACTGGTTTCATGTTTCCTCCTTTATTCAATGACGGTATGTCGCGATGAAACGCTGCCGACATCTTTTTTTCTTTTTTGATAAATGTCCAGAACGATCGCCTCTAGGAAAAGAAAGGCAGATTGTTCAAACAGGGAGCCGGCCATCTGCAATGAATGAGGCTCACCCTCACGGCAAAGCTTGGTGGTTCCGGGGATATGGATGCTCATATCAATCAGAGATGCGATTTTAGATTCCATATTTCCCAAAATTCCGCAGGTTTTGGCGTGGTATTTTTTAGCACTCTTTACCGATTCCAACGTCGACGGCGTCTCTCCTGATCCGCTCAGAACAATGAGCAAATCATCGGGGGTAATGGCCGGTGTGATGGTTTCACCGCAAAAATACACAGAAAAGCCCAGATGCATCAGGCGCATACAAAAACAGCGAAGGATAAAACCGGCTCTTCCTTGAGCAGAGAAAAAAATGGATTTCGCATCCAAGATCCTCCGAATAAAATCTTGTGCGGCTTTATCACTCAAGCGTTGCACCAAGGGCCGATTTTCCTCCAGGACAGTATCAATCATTTCCCGGATGGTGAACGTTTTACCATTTTTATAACTTGTCGACATCAGATGATGTTTCGTAATTTATCAACTCAATAAGTTCTGGTGTTTGAAATAATCAAATTGACCCGAATCCACAATTTATTGAGAAGTGACGATGTTTCAGGTTAAATCCTTATGATTAAATAAATATAAATCAAATATATTGAAAAAACCTACTGTTAAAATTCCAAAGTATGGCGAAATGGTTTCAGTGTGTCAAGAAAATATTAACCACTTCTGCATATGCCGCAAAATTGTTTTTGAGCCGAGAAGTCTTGACTTGCAAGGCCTTGTTGATTATATCTTGTCACGTATTGTTATAGAGCCTTAATTTTGTATGAGCCGGAAGCTTTTATATCCAAGGTAGAAATTACGTCTTGGAAATCATACAATTTATTGAAAATAAAGATGGTTTTTAGGTTTATATTTTTAACTTGGACATGGAATAATGGAATGACGGAATAATGGAATGATGATTTAAAGAAGATGCCATTCCTCTATTTAATTTCCGACAAGACTAATTTTACAATAACCCAATATTCCAATTGTGAACGAAGCGAACCAACTTGAAACTTTATGGAGGAATCATCGATGGATTTTAAATATCATCTCGAAAATGCTTGGAAAATGACACTGCAGTATATTGCCCCCCTGTTATTTATGACTCTTGCCATGATTGCCATAAGCATCATTACG
>JASFLX010000202.1:0-5782 GCA_050117895.1 Desulfobacterales bacterium
CTACCATAAAACCTCAAGTGGGTATGAAGTCGACTTTTTAATAAAGGATGCAGGACAATGGCACCTCATCCAGGTTTGTCATGATTTGACGCGTATTGATACCTTTAGTCGTGAGAAGAAAGCTCTTCTTTCGGGACTATCAGAACTGAAGATGAATACGGGAACTCTCATTAACGCTTCCGAAAAAAGGAACGAACAGCATGGAGATTATACGTTAGACATCATACCAATTTGGGAATGGTTGATCAATTGAATATTTAAAATTGACGATCTGTTTCAAGATCTTCAGTGACAATAATATCGGACCATTTCAGTTTTCGCGAATTAAATTCATCAGCGCCGTAGCCAGTCAACGCTTGGATCTTGTCGTCAAAGAATTCCACGGGCCAGTCCGGAAGTCTTTTATATACAATGTTGGGGATAGTGTTCACCAGCAACCTGGATGCTTGATCATTTGTTGGTGGAAGCCGGCTGATAACTGCACAGGGGTTCTTCGGCCAGATAATCTCCGGTTGCTTCATAGGCCCTTGCTCTGCAGCCGCCGCAAACCTTTTTGAATTCACACCCGTGACATTTTCCCTTGAGATTATCGAAATTGCGTAACGATAAAAATACCTCCGAGTTATTCCAGATATCAGCGAAAGATGTTTTGGTAATATCGCCGCAATTCACCTGGAGAAATCCGCAGGGCTGAACGATGCCCCGGAACGAAATAAAACAGAAGCCTGTACCTCCCAGGCATCCCCGGGTGACGGCATCCATCCCGTGGGTTTTGAAGGTAACCGACTTTCCCTCTTGTTTTGCTCTTTGCCGGAGGATGCGGTAGTAATGGGGAGCGCAGGTGGCTTTGAGCTGTAAAGACGTCCTTTCCCTCTGGTCATAAAACCAGTTTAATGTGCGCTCATACTCCTCTGCGGTTATTTCCTGGTCCACAATATATTTGCCGCGGCCGGTCGGCACCAAAAGAAAGATGTGGTGAGCAACTGCGCCCAGTTTTATGGCCAGTTCCTGGATTTTGGGTATTTCACTAAGATTCGTCTTGGTAATCGTGGTGTTTATCTGGAATTCTATCCCGGCCTCTTTGACCCGTCTTATTCCGCGAAGTGCACCTTCAAAGGCGCCTTCCACTCCTCTGAACCTGTCATGGCTTTCTTTGGTCGCACCGTCCAGGCTGACACTTATCCGTTTAATACCGGCATCAGCCATTTGCCGGGTGGTTTTTTCAGTGATGAGTGTACCGTTCGGCGCCATGACCATTCTGAGCCCTTTGTCTGTTCCGTATCTGGCGATATCAAAAATGTCCGGTCGTAACAGCGGTTCTCCGCCGGTCAAAATTACGATGGGTTCTCCCACGTCTGCAATTTGATCCAGAAGGTGAAAAGATGCCCGGGTGTCGAGTTCTCCGGTGAATGGGCCATGTTCGGCGGATGCACGGCAGTGCACACAGGCAAGGTTACAGTTGCGCGTGGTTTCCCAGGCAACCAGGCGCAGTGTGGTGCCTTTGTTTTTGCCTTTGGGATGAGATGTTTCAGATGAGGTATGGTTTGTGTTTTTCATAAGCTTGTAGTGAAATATCAAGATTAGGCTCTTAATTCTTGGGCAGCTTCAATAGCAAAATAGGTCAAAATCATATCGGCCCCGGCTCTCTTGATGGCCGTGAGAGACTCCATCATGACTTTTTTCCCGTCTATCCACCCCATTTTGTCCGCCGCTTTAATCATAGCATATTCACCGCTGACGTTATAGGCCGCCAGAGGAAGATCTATCTCTTCGCGAATGCGACAGACAATATCAAGATAAGGAAGGGCCGGTTTGACCATGATGATATCCGCTCCTTCTTCTATATCCAGGGTCACTTCCCGAATGGCCTCCAGGGAATTGGCAGGGTCCATCTGGTAAGTCCGGCGATCTCCGAATTTGGGGGCGGAGTCCGCGGCATCACGGAAAGGTCCGTAAAATGCAGAACAGTATTTGGCGGCATATGACATGATCGGGATATGATTTAAATCGTTTTCATCCAGAATATCACGAATTTCAGCCACACGGCCGTCCATCATATCGGAGGGGGCAACCATATCCGCGCCGGCTTTTGCGTGAGATAGTGCGGTTCGTGCCAAAAGATCGAGGGTGGCATCATTGTCAATGATTTGACCGTCAACAAACCCGCAGTGACCGTGATCCGTGTACTGGCACAGACACACATCGGTGATGACATTAAGATCCGGCACCTTGTCTTTCACGGCGCTTGTCGCTTTTTGAACAATACCGTCTTTGGCATAAGCGCGGGTTGCCAGGGGATCTTTCTTGTCCGGTATTCCAAAAAGCATTATCGCCGGGATACCCAGCTCATGTGCTTTTTTTGATATTTTAACCAGATGGTCTATGGATAACTGGAAATGACCGGGCATTGAATTAATGGGATTTTTGACCCCTTTGCCGTCAATGGCAAACAGGGGGAGGATCAGGTCATCTATCGAGAGTTTGGTTTCGCGAATCATCCGACGAAACGCATCATTTTGCCGCAACCGTCTTGGTCTGTAGTCGGGAAAAAGCATAACCGCTCCTATTTTTTTGCAAAAAATATCCAAGAGACCTTTACAAAGGGTTCAATTTTGCCTGCCCAGTTAAATCTGTATTTAGTATTTAACCGGGGTTCAATTTCAAGGAAGGCGAAGATTTTAACCGCCCCAGTACGATCTGCCAGCCATGTCCCGGCATTTTCACGGGGACCTACGGGGCAGGCAGGAATACGATTAGGTATTTTGAGGATTAAAATCTGAGCCTGACGCAGAAATTGGACAAAAGAGGATGCTTTGCGAAGGTATCATGCAATTTCTTCATCTGTCAGATAACATGCCGGATCCGGCGCCCAGATATCGCCGGTTACCGCTTCGGATCGTACTCTAAAATTGCCGGCGCAGATGTCCAGCCATTTACATGTGGCACATCTTCCTTTGGCGTGTTTTTTTTTCTCCTTAAGTTTTTTCATGAGCGGATCCGAAGTGTCGGTCCAGATTTCAGAAAATGGCCGATCTTTGACATTGCCGAAACTATAGTGACGCCAGAATTGATCGGCATGCACCTCTCCATCCCAGCTGATGCAACCGATACCTATGCCGGAGCTGTTGCCCTCGTTCATTTGAAGAAGTTCAAGAACCTCCCGGGCCCGCTCCGGATTTTCCCTGAGCAGTCTCAGATAAAGGTACGGCCCATCCGCGTGGTTGTCCACGGTTAACACTTCTTTACTGTGGCCCTTATCATGCAATTTTTTTGTAAGATCCATAATAAGATTTACGGCTTTTCGGGATTCCTGGTGGGACAGATCTTCATTTACGAGGTCTGTTCCGCGACCGGAATACACCAGATGATAAAAGCATGCTCTCGGAATATCCCTTTCTTCAAGCAGCTGAAAAATTTTTGGGATTTCAGCCACATTCGATTTGTTGATGGTAAAACGAAGCCCAACTTTTATACCCGCCTTTTTACAGTTTTCAATTCCCTCTAAAGCCGACCGGAACGCCCCCTTAACACCTCTGAACCGGTCATTAATCTTTTCCATTCCGTCAAGGCTTATGCCCACATATGACAGACCGATTTTTTTTAGCGTTTGTGCTTTTTGAGGAGTTATAAGGGTCCCGTTTGTGGAGATAACCGCTCTCATACCCTTTTTCACGGCATAGGCGGCAAGTTCGGGAAGATCTTTTCGGGTCAGAGGTTCACCTCCGGAAAACAAAATAACCGGAACCCCAAATGCTGCGAGGTCATCTAACAGATTTTTGCCTTGTCGTGTTGAAAGCTCACTGTCCATAGAAATATTTTTTGCATGGGCATAGCAGTGAACACATTTTAAATTGCATCGCCGGGTAATATTCCAGACGATTACCGGCCGTTTATCTCTGGAAAACTGCAAGAGGTGGGAAGGTAATTTTGATGACATTCGCCCGTAACGGAGGGCATCCGATGGCTCAACGGTTCCACAGTAAAGTTTTGATATTCCGATCATATTGATAATTAGAATTCAGGGTTAAGGCGTCATACGTCGGGCAACAAGTTATGGCTCAGCTCATCTTTATAGAGTTGGCTGATATACGCCTCGGGATTCAAAAGAGCGCTTCTTGTGATAAAAAACCGGTTTTTTCCGGTTTTTTCCCGAATCAGGTTGAGACCGTGTTTAAAATTGTCTTTGAGCTGTTCATAATAATCTTCAACAGTAGTATCGTTCTTTTCAAATTGTTCAATAATAAAATCGATGGCATCATCTTCCAGAACAACGTTAATGTCGTTGTTTTTAAAAAAGATCAGTTCTATTTTTTTAATGTCATCATAATATGATTTGATTTTGTTGATTACCTTTTCGATATCCATTGTATGATTGGAGTAATAAGAGGCCACAACTTCAATGCGAGAAGGGGTCAACGTCAGACCGTATTTTTCCGACAGGTTTTTCTTATTTGAATCCAAGTACGATATGATATATTCTTTTTCTTCACGAGCAATCTTTTCGAATGTTTCATGTAAATTGCTGCAGTTTGATGATAACATCATGTGTTCAAGCGATTTTTCGGGATCTTCGATTACGGAAACCGTTACCGGAAATTTTTTAATATCGCTGGATGGCAATTTTTTTTCAAACAAAAGAAGTGCGCCTTCCACGGCACTCACCAAGCCTCTGGCACCGGTGTTTTCATTGAAGGCTTTTTCAGCAAGAATACGAAGGGCCTCGTTCTCAAATTTCACGTTAATATCATATGCTGCAAAATCGAGTTTTTTACCGAGAATGATTGGATTGCTGGGATTCTTCAAAATTTCAAAAAGATCCTCTTCGCTCAACTTCTCGAAAACAGCTCTTACCGGAAGACGGCCGACGAATTCGGTTTCAAATCCGAATTCAATCAAATCTTCGGCTTTAACCTTTTGAAGAAAGTCACTATCATCCCGGTAGTTTTTAATTTTTGCTCCAAAACCGATTTCCTGGTTGGCAATTCGTTTTTTAACAATCCGGGCCAGATCACCAAAAGCGCCGCTCATAATGAACAATATATTACTGGTGTTGACCGCCCGTTTTTCCCGTTTGCCGGTTTTGCGAAAACGTTCGATCTCCTGAATCATCGAAATAGGATCATGTGGCACTTTTAAATCGACTTCGGTCTCTTCCATGGGCTTCAGAAGTGCGCGCTGAACCCCTGACCGCGATACATCAACACCGATAATATTCCGGTTTGACGCAATTTTATCGATTTCATCGATATAGATGATACCGTATTGAGCCAGTTCAATATCACCGTCAGCTTCTCTTACAAGATCCCGGACGAGATCTTCGACATCACCGCCAACATAACCGGTTTCGCTGAATTTGGTCGCATCACCCTTTACAAAAGGAACTTTGATTTTTTTCGCGATCAGTTTTATAATATATGTCTTCCCAACTCCGGTCGGACCGAACATGAGTATGTTATTTTTGATGTGCCCGACCATATCACTGATGTCATCACCAGAGGTTTCTGCACGTTTTATGCGGTTGAAATGGGTACATATTTTTGTGGCCAGAATATCTTTGGCATCATCCTGTTTCACGATATACTGATCGAGATAGGAAATAAGCTCTTCGGGTTTTAAATCGAAATTAATTTTTGTTTTTTTGGGGGTAGGCTTTTCTACCTTTTCGGAGCTGACTTCATGGGGGACAACCAACGGAGATACCATTTTAACACTGCCGCCGAATTTCTTTGCAAGAAAATCGCCGATTTCTTTTTCAATTTCTTTTGGATCGGGTATTTTTTCA
>JASFLX010000203.1:0-5746 GCA_050117895.1 Desulfobacterales bacterium
CCAGTAAAGAAATCAAGGATACGCAAGATCTCATTTTAAAACTACTAGTAACTATCTCCTTTGTAGTAATCTTTTTTTGCATTATATTTGGAATATTTATCTCCAGATCCATTTCAAAGCCCATCGCAGAATTGACTGAAGTAACCGAAGAAATTGCAAATGGCAATCTATCAAAGCGACTGAAGATTAAATCAAAAGATGAGATCGGCAGGTTGGCCGATTCATTTAACAAGATGGTCAAAGAGATAATTAAATATAGAAGTAATTTGGAAAAAAAGAACAAAGATCTGGAATCTTCCTACGAACAACTCGAGCAGGTCATTGAGCGCGCCAACCAGTTGGCCCTTGAAGGACAGGTCTCCAGCATAGCCAAGAGCGAGTTTTTGGCCAACATGAGCCATGAAATCCGAACGCCCATGAACGGCGTAATAGGCATGATTGATCTTTTAATGGACACTGATTTAACACCCGATCAAATGGAACTGGCCGATTCGGTTACAAAAAGCGCCGAAGCTCTTCTGTCTATTATCAATGATATCCTGGATTTTTCAAAAATCGAAGCCGGAAAACTTGATCTGGAAAAAATAGATTTTGATTTAATAACCACTCTTGAAAGCATCAGCGATATGCTGGCGTTAAAAACTTCTGAAAAAGGAGTCGAATTTATCTGTAATATTCATAGCGATATTCCGTCACGTCTTAAGGGAGATCCCGGACGCTTGCGACAGATTCTTATAAACCTCGGCGGAAATGCAATCAAGTTTGTTGAAAAAGGAGAAGTTTCTATACATGCATCTTTAGAAAACCAAAGCGACCATGAGGTTACCATTAAATTTAAAGTGATCGACACCGGCATCGGAATCCCCAGGGAAAGAATAGATAGCCTGTTTGACTCATTTACCCAGGTGGACGCTTCAACAACCAGAGAATATGGCGGTACCGGACTGGGACTTGCAATTTCAAAACAGCTTGCCGAACTCATGGGCGGACAGATCGGTGTTGAAAGCGAAGAAGGCAAAGGATCGACGTTTTGGTTTACAGCCGTATTTGAAAAACAGCCCTTAACAAAAGAAGATCACGTTGTTATCATGGAAGATATTAAAGGTCAAAACATTTTAGTGGTTGATAACAATGCAACCCTTCGCCAGGTTTTTTCGGAATACCTGACGTCGTGGGAATGCAGGTTTGATGAAGCAGATAACGGAGAAGATGCTCTTGACAAACTTACAGAGGCCAGTCAAAGGAATGATCGGTTTAGCGTAGCTATAATAGACAATTATCTACCGGGCATGAACGGTGAAACCCTTGGCCTCAAAATAAAGGCCGACCCGGCCCTTTGCGATACAGCCCTTATTATGGCAACATCCATGGGTCAGCGAGGAGATGCGTCACGCCTAAAGAAAGCCGGCTTTGCCGCTTTTCTGACAAAACCGGTTAAAAAATCACAACTGCATGACTGTATCAGAATAGTTTTGGGCAAAGCAACGTCACCGGAAAAAGAATTACCTTTGGTCACCCGATACACCATTGAAGAAAATAAAGTGACCGATCCGCCAGACGGATTGAATTATAATATACTCCTTGCCGAAGATAACAAGATAAACCAAAAGGTTGCAACCAGTATGTTGAAAAAGATGGGACACCATGTCGTTGTTGCAAATAACGGCAAAGAAGCGGTTAAAGCATATAAAGAGAATGAATTCGATCTGATTTTAATGGACGGTCAGATGCCGGAAATGGATGGACTGGAAGCCACCAGAAAAATTCGGGATGCGGATTTCGAATTGCAAAATAAAATGAAAAAAATTCCTGATTCAAAATCCAAAATCGGGAGGATTCCGATCATTGCGGTTACAGCAAATGCCATGAAAGGCGACCGCGAACGGTTTCTGGCCGCCGGCATGGACGACTACATAGCAAAGCCGATCAAAAGAGCAGACCTTGCAGAAGTGATCGCACGATGTATGAAATGATTTTTTAAGTGAGCCCTTAGTGCCTCGGAGAATAATAAGAAATGAACCGCTACCTTATATTTTTTATAACGTTATTTGAAAGAATTGGTGAAATCCTATGAAAGTTTATGTGGCAAGACAGCCTATTTTCAAAAAAAACAAAAAATTGTACGGATATGAACTCCTTTTCCGGGGAGGGATGTCCAACTCCTTTCCGGACATAGATGGCGATACGGCCACATCCAAACTCCTGTCTAACAGTTTCTTTAATATTGGAATTGATCAGCTGACCGGCGGAAAAATGGCATTTATCAACTTTACGCAAGAGTTGCTGGTTAGAAAAATACCCATGATGTTTCCCATTGAAAATATGATGGTGGAAATATTAGAGGACGTAAATCCCAATAAAGAGCTTGTTAATGCCTGTCTGGACATCTTTAGGGCCGGATATGCCATCGCTTTGGATGACTTTGTCTTTAAAGACGAACTCAAGCCTTTAATCAAGCTGGCGCAAATCATTAAAATCGACTTCATGCTCAGCCCAATTGAAGAAATAAAACGACTGGTGAACATGTTAAAAGGCTCTAAAATAAAATTGCTTGCCGAAAAAATAGAGACATATGATGAATTTGAAATGGCGTTATCAATGGGGTTTACTTATTTTCAGGGATATTTTTTCAGCAAACCCGAAATCCTTTCGAGCAAAGAAATTACTCCTTCCAAAATCACTTTGTTGCAGATCGTCGGCGAAGCAAACAAAAAAGACTGTAATTTTGATAAACTGGAAAAACTCATTAACAGGGATGTGTCGATTTCCTACAAACTATTACGTTATATAAACTCGGCGTTTTTTAAACGAGCCTGCGAAATCTCCACTATCAAGCATGCCATTGTTTTATTGGGGGAAGATGAAATAAAGCGATTTATTTCGCTGGTTACAACAGCGGAACTTGCTTCCGATAAGCCTGATGAGCTTGTTCGGACATCCATTATTAGAGCTAGGTTTTGTGAGCTTTTGGGGTTAAACAGCAGCAACGGAACAGACGTTTCAGAACTTTTTCTAATGGGCCTTTTTTCACTTATTGATGCCATGCTCGACAATACCATGGAAAGTATAATGAAAAACCTTCCTCTTTCGAAAAATATCAAACAGGCTCTGATAGAGGCAAATGGTGGGCTGGTCGATTATTTAAAATTTGTTTATTACTATGAAACAGCAAATTGGGACCAATGCAGTTCAATAATTGCAAAAATTCGTGTGGACGAGGATAAGATCCCGGAATTTTATCAAGATGCTGTGAACTGGGCGGATAGTTATATCAATTAGTTTCCATCCAGAAATGGCCCTTTTCTGCAATCTCTGCGCCTGCCCCGTGAAATGGGGAGCCCATTTCTCTGGGGTCAATCTGCGGAACCACTTGTTCCTTCCTCAGGGCGGGACGCGGTGTTACTTGTGTTATCCCGCCGCAATATGAAGCCACAGGGAAAAAGTCACCGCCGACAATATTGTACTTGTTGAAAGTGCTGCCACCGCAAAATCTGTATCGCCGTTCATTTCCTTTGCCATTACATAGGTTATTGTGGCTGTGGGCGATGCCAGCAGGATAAGACCGGGCAGGTAGTCCTGGATGGCCAGGCCGAATAAACGATATAAGGTAAAACCCAGGCCGGGAAGCAGGAACAATTTCATAAAATTTGAACCAAGAACTCGAAGTATCCTCAACTGCATCAATTCAAAAGAAAGAGAGGCTCCGATAACCAGTAATGCCATGGGAAGCGCAAGACCACTTAAAATATTGAGACTGCGGTCGATAACCAGAGGAACCCGTAGTCCTGTCAGGGAAAACACTATCCCGCCTATTGCGGACAAAATTACAGGATTGCCCAGTATTCTCATAACCACACTCAGCTTATTTTCGGGAACTGAAGTATTGGCCGAATTTAACTGAAGAACGACGACTGCAAGAAAATTCTGTAATATCATTATAAACCCGGCAATGATACCGGCCCGTACAAATCCTTCATTACCCAGAGAATAGTATGCAACGGCAAGACCGATATAACCCAAATTCCCATGAAAGGAGGACTGAATAAAAGTACCCAGCCCCCTTGGTCGTATACGGCTCACTAATCCTACCCCCCAGGCCACCGCAAAAACAACCAGAACAGAAAGTAGGGTAATTAACAATACTTTAATATCAAACCTTGCTTTTAAGGAGGCTTTGGAAATCGCGTGAAAAATCATTGCGGGAATTGCCAGATAATAGACAAGGCGGTTTGCGGGATCTAAAAATTCGAAGGGAATAAATCCTTTCCGGCGAGCAAACCATCCAAGGATGATTATGGCAAATATCGGAATTATGGTGGTTACAATATTCATATTGACTGTTTAATCCATTTATATTATTCATTTTTACACGTGAAACAACCATTCAAAGAAAAAAATAGCCTTTTTTGCCGAACATTTCATGTACGCATCTCCGGTTGTCGACTGAGGGTCAAAAGCATTGAACTTGGGTCGGACTTAGTTGAAACGGATCGACCGACACTGGTTTTTCTACATGAAGGCCTGGGCTGTATCGAGTTCTGGCGGGATTTCCCGGAAATGCTCTGTAAAGCGACCGGCTGCTCCGGATTGGTATACGACAGAAAAGGCTATGGCGGCTCCGAAAAATTTGAAGGTCCATGGCCGCCGGACTACCTGCAGAAAGAATCTTTAACATACCTGCCCGAATTGTTAAAGGAATGTCATATTGACCACGCCATTCTCATTGGACACAGCGATGGCGGTACCATTGCATTAATCACCGCCGCCATTCATGGCAACTTGGTTTGCGCTGTAATTACTGAAGCGGCACACATTTTTGTGGAAGAACAAACAATTACAGGCATCCGTAAAGCTGTTGAAGCGTTTGAAACAACTCCTTTAAAGGAAAAGCTCTCCCGCTATCATAAAGAGAATACAGAAACGATTTTTTACCGCTGGGCGGATAGATGGCTTTCATCCGAATTTTTGAAATGGAACATTGAAAGATATCTTCCTAAAATCATCTGCCCAATCTTTGTACTTCAGGGGTGTGATGATGAGTATGGAACCTCTGCCCAGATCCAAGGCATCGTCAATCAGGCATCCGGACCTGTGTCTTCAAAACTCATACCGGGCTGCGGGCATGTCCCCCATCATCAGGCAAAAGATGAAGTTTTATCCGAGATGACGCAATTTATAAGGACTATTGTTTCATAAAAACGAGCTGGTTATTTCTTTGAAACAAAATGATTTCAATAAAGCTCCCTAAGCCCCTCCGCTGCGACCCCGTTTGCCGGATTTCCGTTTTACTCCAACAAGCTCAGGGGGATTCCGGCTAAGGCGAATAAAAAAGGCCCTTTATTTACATGCAGGGCCTTATGATATTAAAATTGGAGGGATGGGTTATTCTTTCACTTCGGAATCTCCGGCATCATCTTCGGCTTTTTTAGCTTCAGGTTTTTTTGATTCAGTTTCCTCTGATTCATCAGGCGCCTTAGCTTTCTCCTCAAATTTATCATCTGAATCTTTAGCAGTGGATTCAGTTTCTACTTCTACTTCTTTTTCTTCAACCACATCCTCTTTTTTATCTACCATGCTTTTTTCTTCTTCAGCCGATTTTTCTTCCGATGCAACCTCTTTTTTCTCTTCCGCTTCTTTCTTTTCGACAACCTGCTTTTTATCTACAGCAACTTTGGCTTTCTTTTTTCTTTTTTTCTTCTTTTTTCCCTCTTCGGAATATATCAGCTCTATTAAAGATATGGGCGCT
>JASFLX010000204.1:0-5689 GCA_050117895.1 Desulfobacterales bacterium
CGGGAGAAGAACTAACCGGTGTGTTCTGGGGCACGGAATTTTTAAGAGATCTCAATTCGGGCCAAAGCGTTGATCTTGGGAAAAAGGTCATCGTGGTGGGCGGAGGTAACAGCGCATTCGATTGTGCCCGTGTGGCCAGACGCATGGGAGCGGAGGTAACCATTCTCTATCGCAGGGAAAAACATGATATGCCGGCCATCCTTGAAGACATCGAGGCCGCTGAGAAGGAAGGGGTAAAAATAGACTGTCTCGGCGTTCCTGTGGAAATTATCGGAAACGGCCGGGTGGAAAAGATCAAATGCCGGCGTATGGAACTTGAGGAATTCGATGCGAGCTGCAGGAGGATGCCCTGTGAACTCAAGGATTCCGACTATACCATTGAAGCGGACAGCATCATCGAATCCATCGGACAATTTCCGGAAACCGAGTTTTTGAGTGTGCAAACAACAAGAGGCGGAAAGCTTGATGTGGATTCTTTGAGCCTGGTCACGGACAGGGAAGGCGTTTTTGGCGGGGGAGATGCCGTTACCGGGCCCCGGACCGTGGTGGAGGCCATGGCCCATGGTCAAAGAGCAGCCTGCTCCATCAGAAGTTATCTGGATGGTGAATCCCTGCAAATGGTTTCAACCCGGGTTGATCCGGAAAAATACCATACCCCCTTTGCACCCGAAGAAGAAGAATATCAAGAAAAACCCAGAACACGATTAAAAGAAGCAGACATGAGCGTAAGGACCAGCACTTTTGAGGAAACCCTTAAAACATACTCAAAAGAGGAAGCCATGGAAGAGGCGGGACGATGTCTCCGCTGTGACGCAGGGAGGTAAATGAGATGGTTAATGTCAATATCAACGGCAAAGATTTTAAAGCCGCGGAAGGTTCCAATTTGCTGGATGTTTGTGAAAATAACGGCATCCATATACCGCATTTGTGTCATAAAAAGGGTCTGAGCCCTGTGGGGGTGTGCCGTCTCTGTCTCGTGAAAGTGTCGGGAATGCGCGGTTTGGTTCCGGCGTGCAGTACAAAAGTTACCGAAGGAATGCAGGTCATTACGGACGATCAAGAGATCAACGACCTCCGGCGCTTGAACCTGGAGATGCTTTTATCCGAGCACGAGCACAACTGTCTGACCTGTGAAAGCAACGGGAGATGCGAACTGCAAAATTTGGTTTACGAGTTCGGAATCGACCAGGTACGTTTTCCGGTCAATAAAGAAATAAAGCCGTTGGACGACTCGAGCGAGGTTATTGTCAGGGATCCGAACAAATGCATTCTCTGTGGCCGATGCGTCCGTGCCTGTCGGGAAATTGCCGGCAAAAATATTTTGGGATTTACCAATCGGGGTCCGGCACTGGCTCTGGGTGCCGGCCTTAACGAACCGTTGGGCCTTACGGATTGCGCTTCCTGCGGTGCTTGTTTGCAGGCCTGTCCCACAGGAGCACTCACTGAAAAGCATGCTCGTTTTGAGGGGAGAAACTGGGAGTTCAATAAGGTCAGAACAACCTGCCCCCACTGCGGTGGTGGGTGTCAGATGGAGCTGTGGACCAAGGACAAAAAAGTTATCAAGGTCTACGGAGTGGAAGAAGAGAACACCGAAAACAAAGGGAACCTTTGCGTCAAGGGAAGATTCGGTTTGGATTTCGTCCAAAGTCCGGAGCGTCTGAAAAAACCGCTGATCAAGAAAAACGGAAAATTTGAAGAAGCGGAATGGGACGAGGCCCTAACACTCGTGGCGGACAAATTTCAGGAAATAAAAAATATCCACGGTCCCGACTCCCTGGCAGGGATCGCTTCTTCAAAATCGACGAACGAAGAATGCTACCTGTTCCAAAAATTTATACGCACCTGTTTGGGCACCAACAATATTGATTTTTGTACCCGGCTTTGTCATACGCCCAGTGCGGTAGCCCTCACCCGGGCTTTCGGAGGCGGGGCCATGACAAATTCCATGGGTCTTCTCGAGGACGCCGATGTTTTGCTGGTTGCCGGTTTGAACCTTTCGGAAATGTATCCCGTTTTTGCCAGCGCCATGAAACAACGGGTGATATCCGGCAATCTCAAACTCATTATTATTGACCCGCGAAGAACGGAAACCGCGGAATACGCAGACGTCTGGCTTAGTCCCCGTATTGGCACCGATATCGCTTGGATAAATGGCATGCTCCATGTGATTCTCAATGAAGGTCTCTACGATAGTGAATTCATAGGGAACAGGACCGAAGGATTCGAGGAGTTAAAAGAAATAATTTCTAAATATCCCCCGGCCAGGGTGGAAGAAATTTCAGGAGTTCCCGAGGCCAAAATCATAGAAGCCGCAAGGCTCTATGGAAAAGCCCGCAGGGCGGCCATCCTCTATGGCATGGGGATAACCCAGCACATACATGGAACGGACAACGTGGGAGGGCTTTGCAACCTGGCGCTTGCCACCGGTAACATCGGAAAACCGGGAACCGGCCTGAACACCATCGCAAAACAAAACAACGGCCAAGGCGCCGGCGACATGGGGTGTTTGCCCCCGATCTATCCCGGCGGGCAACCGGTCTCAAATCCGGCGGTTCAGGAAAAATTTGAGAAGGCGTGGGGAGTCAATCTCTCACCAAAACCGGGAATTACCGAGGCAAGCATGATCCTCGACAAAAATGCAATCAAAGGGCTTTACGTGATGGGCGGAAACCCCATGCGGAGCGGCCCCAATATTTCCCGTATTCAAAATGTTATGGAAAATCTGGATTTTATGGTAGTTCAGGATATGTTTTTGACAGAGACCGCCAAGATGGCCCATGTGGTTCTCCCGGCGTGTTCTTTTGCCGAAAAAGATGGAACGTTCACCAATACGGCCCGTTTCATCCAAAGAGTGCGAAAGGCCTTCGAGCCGATAGGAGAGAGCAAACCCGATTGGAAGATTATCTGTGATCTGAGCCAAAAAATGGGCTACACCATGTCCTACAAACATCCCAAAGATATTATGGATGAAATCGCTTCACTGACGCCGCCTTACGCGGGAATTTCTTACCGCCGGTTGGGAAAGGGAGGTCTTCGCTGGCCGTGTCCTCAAAAAGACCATTCCGGAACCCGTTATCTTTGGGGTGAAACTTTCAACACCCCAAGCGGTAACGGCATGTTTTTTCCGGCAGATTACCAGCCCCCCGCCGAATCTCCGGACGAAGAGTATCCTTTTATCTTAACAACGGGAAAAGATCTTTACCATCTCCATACGGGCTCCTATACGCGTAACTCTGTGGCGCTTTTCAACCTGTCTCCTGAAGACCTGCTGGAAATCCATCCATCAGACGCAGATCGAATCCAAGTCAAAGACGGAGAAGAAGTCTTCGTGCGCTCCAGAAGGGGGTTAATTAAAATCCATACCAAGGTGACGGATCGGGTCCAGGAAGGAACGGTTTTCACGACCCTCCATTCCGACAATATAGCGGTCAACGAGCTAACCATCGATTGTCTCGACCCCATGGCCAAAACCCCTGAACTCAAACTTTGTGCCGTAAAGTTAGAGAAACCGGCCTAAATGTTAAAAAAATGTTCATCTTTTACTAAGTAGTGCCCGAACGAAAACTAGAATTTTTCGTTAAGATCAAGGAAGACGAAAGTTTTAACCACAGGAATACAGGTAGTATTTCGAGGATTAAAATTTGAGTCTGACGCAGATATTGGCGGAAAAGACAGTTTTCGTTCAGGCACTAAGTAGATCTTTCAATATTTCGTTTACAATTTTCGGATTGGCCTTGCCTTTTGTGTCTTTCATGACCTGGCCCACAAAAAAGCCGAAAAGCTTTGTTTTACCGTTTTTATAGTCCTCCACTTCCTTTGAACACCCTTCAAGGACCTTTATGACAACCGCCTTGATGGCGGACTCGTCCGTAACCTGTACCAACCCCTTTTCTTTTACGATTTCTTCGGGCGCTCTGCCGGTTTGAGCCATATCATCAAATACGGTCTTTGCAATTTTGCCGCTGATAATATTATCGTCAATCAGTTTAAGAAGTTGGGCAAGATTGCCGGGGGAAACCGGCGAATCGGTAATTGGCTTGCCTAATGCGTTTAAAAGGCCCAACAATGATCCCATAATCCAATTGCTGACCGGCTTGGGATTGGGAAATTGCGTAACGCATTCCTCAAAATAGTCTGCAAGTTCATGGCTCGATGTCAGAAAACCGGAATCATATGAAGGAAGGCCGTATTCATCCACAAAGCGCTTCTTTTTTTCATCCGGAAGTTCGGGGAGTTTTTTTCTGACCGAATTGATCCAATCATCGTCTATAACCAGCGGCAAAAGGTCGGGATCCGGAAAATAGCGATAGTCGTGGGCCTCTTCCTTACCGCGCATGGATATGGATTTATTTTTAACTGGGTCCCACAGCCGGGTTTCCTGAATGATCTGGCCGCCGTCTTCTAAAATTTCTTTTTGGCGGTCAATTTCAAAGCCAAGGGCACTTTCAACATGCTTGAAAGAATTCAAGTTTTTTATTTCCGTTCGGGTCCCAAAGGTCTCGGATCCTTTTGGCCGTATGGATATATTGGCATCACATCGGAAACTTCCTTCTTCCATGTTGCCGTCACTGATTCCCAGATAGCGGACGATGGATCTGAGATGTCGAAGATAAGCCCCGGCTTCTTCAGGAGTCCGTATATCCGGTTCACTCACGATTTCGATCAGAGGTACACCGGTACGGTTGAAATCCACCTTGCTCAACGGTCGGTCAGGATCATGGGACAGCTTGCCTGCATCTTCTTCCATATGTATCCGGGTAATACCGATCCTTTTTGGGTGGCCGTTTATTTCTATCTCAATACATCCGTTTTCGGCAATGGGCAATTCATATTGGGAAATCTGGTATCCCTTGGGGAGGTCGGGATAAAAATAGTTTTTCCGGGCAAATCGACTCTCCCGGTTGATGGTACAGTTTGTTGCGACAGCCATTCGCATTGCGTATTCAACCACCTTTTTATTCAGCACCGGAAGCACACCGGGCATGCCCAGGCAAACCGGGCAGGTGTGAGTATTGGGCGGCGCCCCGAAAGATGTTGAACAGTTGCAGAAAATCTTTGTTTTCGTCTTGAGCTGAGCATGGACTTCAAGTCCGATTACAGGTTCATATGTCATTTTAAATCCTTGTGTTTTGACGGTTTCTTTGATGTCCTGTAGCAACACATTTGCTAGACACGAAATTTTGAACCAAAGCAAATAATTAGTCAAGCCATATTTAGTGCCCAAACAAAAACTAGGATTTTTCGTTAAGATCAAGGAAGACGAAAATTTTAACCACAGTAATACGGGTAGTATTTCGAGGATTAAAATTTGAGTCTGACGCAGATATTGGCGGAAAAGACCGTTTTCGTTCAGGCACTATTTAAAACCCGATCGAGGCAAACGCATTTGAATCCCAATATAGAGAGAACGCTCCACTACGCTACACTGCACTGAAATCAAATGCGTTTACCTTGAAAAACTGACGGTAAACCGCTTTCTGGGTGTAAATCAAGACTGTTGTTTGCTAAGATTGCTATGGCTATTTGGTGTCAGGTGTCAGGAAACATGTCCAGTAGTAATGGGCCAGCCCTGAGGGAACGATTCATTTTTTACGCCATACACTGCCGTTTCCTCAGCTAACTGCCAGCGGCGTTCTCGCTCTGAAACTTTCCGTTCCCATGTTTTCTCTAATCCATTCAACATACGTTG
>JASFLX010000205.1:0-5675 GCA_050117895.1 Desulfobacterales bacterium
TGCCGAAAAAGATCTGGGATATACCCCCCGGGTTTCGATAAAAGAAGGTCTTCGCCGCCTGGAGAGCTGGCTTCGAAACAAATAAAAAAGGCATCCCGTCTTGTTTCAATGAGATGCCTTCGATAGTATAGTTTTTTGGAAACTAAGATTTTTGGACATTTTTTGCCGATGGTCCGCGGTCGCTTTCTTCAACGTCAAAAGTTACCCGTTCTCCTTCAGCCAGGGTCTTGAACCCATCCATATTAATGGAAGAGTAATGGACAAAGATGTCCGTACCGTCTTCCTGTTCAATAAATCCAAACCCTTTTTTGTCACTGAACCACTTCACAATCCCGTTTGCCATAATTTTGACCTCCTTTTAAATCCTTTCATTTATAGTCCCAAGCTTCAGGTCGTCACGCCGGCAAAGGGAAAAATCCTTTAAAGCGAAATCAACCCGCAGAAACCGCCGGGCTCCTATAATACGTATCGTTCAATAAAATGCTTCATGGCAAATATCAAGGCAAATGTCAAGGCAAAATAGCTGCCGAATCGGGTCATGTTTCGAAATTAGACTTTTAATGATGCGGTTCAAAGCGACCCGTCGGTTGTTTCTTTTTGATCATGTACCAGCTGGAGTGGATATTTGTTTCCGTGATCAAATTCAAGCTGCAGGCGATATTTATCGATTTCAGCTTGGCTGGCGATGGCTTTTTTCGCCAGAAGATACTTTAGATAGATTATCCATATAATAAGACCCAAGAAAATCATACCAAAAGATAGAAAGATCCATTTGTATCGGGCCAGGGTTTCAACACCGAGCCTTCCCATATGAACGATCAGATTGGGCACAACCCAGTAAGACAAGACCCCAAGTAACACAAGGAAACCGATGGTAAAGATGTTGAAACGGCTGACGGCGGCGATGACTTTCTCAAAACGGTATTCATACTCGTTTTTTTTCACATGGTATTCATCTGAATTCCGTTCCTTATAAAAAAGGGATAGATATGCTTGAACTGCAAACGCAAATAAAAGAATAGCACCAATCGGGATACCCACGGCCGCCACGAACCAGGCTCTGAACGGAAAAGGAAAGTCTTTGGTTGCTAGCTTGACTTGGTAGTGTTCAAACGGGCCGAAGGTTTTTTCAAAATAATATTTATTGAAATCACTAAGATTCTTACCGTCTGTTTCATGTATTACATTCCCATTAGTATCAATCACTTGAAGCCATGATTTGCGTCCGGATTTCATTACGGCAAGCGCAAAAATTTCAAGTTCAACCAGAAAAAGAACCACTGCAATGATAATAAACAGGGTTCTGTTTTCTCTGATTAATGATGCAATTTTCTTTTCTTTTAACATCTTTTAAGAAACAAGGTTGATGAACTCGTAAAAAGTCAGAATCCGACGGCAAAGTAAAAAGCTCCAAATTCCCCCGAACAAATCTCTCGGGATAAAAAGGCGTCGCAAATTCTGAGGAATGAGGCGTACTTATAGTACGCTGCAGTGACGAAGGATGCAGCGCAACGCAGAAGTTGGACTTTTTACGAAGCCGTCAAGGTTATTCTTTGGGGTGACACTCAATGCAACCGGTAGGACCGGTTTTAGGCAGCTTTTCTTCATGGGTTGCAAATGACATTTCCATTTTTTTTCTCTTGATTTTTATCTCTTTGTGACATCCAATGCAGCTTTGATGAAAGGCATACTTATAATATTTTATTCCCGTATCCGTATAAGCCATATATTTTGTAGGCTTTTTCGGTGATTTGAGCAAATCATGACAATTTGAAGTTGTACAATTGGTAATTTTGTCATTCCCTTTCCATTTGTGATGACAGGTTCGGCAATCATAAAGAAAGTGCTTGGAATGATTGAATTCAACAGAAGATTTTTTCTGTTCCACAGAAGCATCCGGTTTAAGTATGATAACACCCATGGGCACAATCATATCCTCCTGATTTTGTTCGCTATATCCTATATCTGGGCCTGTAATTTGAAACAATATCCCAAAAACAAAAACCATAATCAGACACCATACACCGATTCGTATTCTCTCCATCCTCTTCCTCCTCATCAAATAGCAAAAAAAATTTGCCCTATATTATATTTCTAATTAAAAATTTCAATAAAAAAATGGTTGTCCGGGGTTTTTTTAGACTTTATCGACTTCCTATCATTATCAGAAATTCCGTATTCACTCAGTCCGTTAAACAAAACGAAGGGGTTACAAAAATAAAATGTGCGAAATTCCGGTGTCATGATTTATAGTTACTTGACAAAAAGATTCAATTCGGTTAAGTGGAAAAAGTTTGTTCCT
The DNA here is from genome assembly GCA_050117895.1 of Desulfobacterales bacterium. Lineage (GTDB taxonomy): Bacteria > Desulfobacterota > Desulfobacteria > Desulfobacterales > UBA11574 > S5133MH16. The sequence continues at coordinate 2,303 of JASFLX010000205.1, forward strand.
AAAAAACGAGGGAAAAAATGAAACTTTTATTTTGGTGGTGGTGGCGAAGTTAATGAAGCTTGCTCACCATTCTGAGTAAAAATAAAAAATTTAGAGCTGTGAGAAGCTTCGCTCATCGACCCGGAAGTAGCTCATAGCTCTTTTGATTTAAAAGCCGGTGCTTCTTCTCGGATTACCGGCTTTTTTTCTTATAAAGCTTGGTCAATAGCGTAATGAATGATCAGCAGCGAAATCATACGCTGTTTGAGTTTGTATGATGGTGTCGCTGATTATTCATGAAGAGATGGAATCGAAAATATTTAGCAATTCCTCAACTTAATAGTATAGGAGTTTCCTTTTTTAGAGCGGCAAAGCCGCGTTATATAGAATCGCGAAGCGATTGTATAACTGGAGGAGTTTATTATGAGTTTTATTCCTTATGATTTGAACGATGACAAATTAAAAAAGATTCAGCGTGACGGCCTTAAATGGACGGTCGGCCACGCTTATAATAATTCGTCATTCTATAAAAAGAAACTCGATAATGTAAACGTACGACCTGAAGATATACGGTCGCTTGAAGATATCGAGCACCTCCCTTTTACCGATAAAAACGATTTGCAGCAAGAATATCCTTTTCCTTTGAGGGCGGCACCTTTTGAAAACATTGTCCGGATTCATGCTTCTTCAGGGACCACCGGGAAGCGTAAGGTGCTTTGCTACACACAAAGAGATATTGATGTATGGGCGGATATTTTTGCCAGATGCTATGAGATTGCGGGTTTAACCCTTGAAGATCGTGTACAAATAGCCGTGGGATATGGTTTATGGACTGCAGGTGTGGGATTTCAGGCAGGCTGTGAACGTTTCGGCGCCATGGCAGTGCCGATAGGACCTGCCAACGCGGAAATGCATTGTGAAATGATGGTAGATATGCAAACCACTGTATTCTGTTCCACGGCATCCATGGCTCTGCTCATGGCCGAAGAGATTCATAAACGCAACCTCTTATCCCGCATCAAAGTGAATAAGATTATCCTTGGCGCGGAACGCCACAGTCTTTCCATGCGAACACGGATCAAAGAACTGATGGGTGTTGAGCATATTTTTGATATTTACGGGTTGACGGAACTTTATGGGCCGGGTACGGGCCTCGACTGCAGACATCACAACGGCATCCATTACTGGGCTGACCATTTTATTTTTGAGATTCTCGACCCGGAGACACTAAAACCGGTTCCTTACGGCCAACAGGGAGAACTGGTTGTCACCACCTTGAGCAAAGAAGGAAGTCCCTTGATTCGCTATCGTACCCATGACGTCACACGTCTTTTTAATCAGAAATGTTCCTGTGGCGTGCCGTTACCCATGCATGACCGGATCCTCGGCCGTACGGATGATATGTTTATATACCGGGCGGTAAATATCTACCCGAGCCAAATCGACCATGTCCTGAGCAAGGTGGACGGGATTGGCAGTGAATTTCAGATACATCTCAAACAACGGGAAAGCGGACGGGATATGATGCTGATCAAGGTTGAACGGGCAGCAGATACGGACAACGTCAACGACATGCATTTAGCCGAACGACTGGAAACGGAAATCCGGCGTAAAATATTGGTGAGGTGCCAGGTTGAGATTTTGGATCATGGAGACCTGCCGCGCACGCAGCGAAAGAGCCAGAGGGTATTTGATCACAGGAATAATAGTACGAGTGAGGCTTGATGAACTCGTAAAAAGTCCGATTTAGACGGTTTCGTAAAAAGTTCAAATTCAAGGCGTGCAAATTTTGTAATCATGAGGCGTACTTTTCGTACGTTGAATGATTGCGAAATGCAGCACAACGCAGAAGTTGGACTTTTTACGACACCGTCAGGCTTAGAATACAGAACTTTCAATATAACAGCAAGCTCACTAATTGCAGGGCCACTGACCGAGTGTAAATTCATATTCAACATATTTTAATGAAGAATTCACACCTTGAAGGCATATAAAAAATGAACGTCGAACATCGAACATCCAACGTTGAACATCGAATAATGTATTCTACCATTTATAATAAAGACAAAGCGAAGCGCCTTCCACATTCGACGTTCGGCGTTAAACGTTCGATGTTCGATGTTCAAATTGTTGCATCTGAAATTACGACGAAACCTTCATATCACGTTGAAATTATGTTACAGGTCAGGAGTTCTGAATTGAGGAGTTCCTTTTATTGTGTATAGTTCCGATTACATTCTTGAGCTAAAAGATATATCTAAAAACTTTGGGGGGTTGCAGGCTATAAACCATCTGTCCCTCAAAGTTGAAAAAGGATTGATCTTCTCCATTATCGGCCCCAATGGCGCAGGAAAAACCACTGCGATTAACCTGATTACAGGGATATATCCTCCCGGGTCCGGCCATATCTTTTTTGAGGGCCGAAACCTGATTAGAAAAAGCCCTTATCAGGTGGCCCATATGGGAATCGGCAGAACCTTCCAGAATATCCAGGTCTTCCAGAATATGACGGTTCGAGAAAATATCATGGTGGGACTTCATACCAGAAGTCATTCCGGATTTTTAAGGTGCCTTCTGTATACCCCCATGGTGCGGAAAGAAGAAAAAATTATACGGCAAAAAACAGATGCCATGTTGGAATTTTTAGACCTCGATTCAAAGGCGGATCTGCGGGTGGCCGGTCTTCCCTATGGAGATCAAAAACGGGTGGAAATAGCCCGCGCATTGGCTATGGAACCCAGACTTCTTTTCCTAGATGAGCCGGTGGCCGGCCTTAATTTACAAGAGACCAAAGAGATGTCCCGTACCATTCTCAAAATCAGGGAAAAAGGGATAACCGTTATTCTGGTGGAACATGATATGAATCTGATAATGGACATCTCAAATATTATTACGGTGCTCAATTACGGGGAAAAAATTGCAGAAGGGAGTTCTAAAGAGATACAAAATAATCCTAAAGTTATTGAGGCATATCTGGGAAAGGAGTTTTAACCGATTGTGCTCAAAATAGACGGCATAAGCTCCCACTATGGCGGTGTTCAAGCACTTGATGAGATTTCTCTTGCCCTGGAGGAAGGAGAGATTTTGGCCTTGGTCGGTGGAAACGGCGCCGGCAAGACAACTCTTTTAAACCTTATTTCCGGTATCATCAGACCTTCACGTGGAAAAATAGTTTTTAAAGGAAAGAATATCGTATCTTTTTCTCCTGAAAAAATCGTCGAACTGGGAGTCATCCAGGTTCCGGAAGGAAGGCATCTTTTTGGGCCATTAACGGTCCGGGAGAATCTCGAACTTGGGGCCTATCGGAGGAGAGGAAAGCGGAACAAAAAAAAGATATCGGAAGATTTTAAATACATATTGCAGCTTTTCCCGGTTCTTGAAAAAAGGCTGAATC
>JASFLX010000206.1:0-5643 GCA_050117895.1 Desulfobacterales bacterium
GCCGTTGTTCATGAAAAAGATGCCCAGGAAATTATTGATTGGCTCGTCGCCATGAAGGAAAATGTTTTTGTCATCGGCGAGGTGGTTGAGCGTAAACAAGCGGATGAGAGGGTTCAGTGGGTCTGATGATCATGAAAAACGCCAATCATGAAAAAAAGCGACGCCTGCAAAAGATCAAAAGCCCGTTTGTTAAGCTGATGAGCTGGATAGGAAACGCTCAAAAAGGAAACGTGGTCTGTAAAAGCTGAGCGGTGAACAAAACCGGTCCCGGGAGAGGACCTGGAAAAATAAAGCGCCAATGATCATACTCGGCATTGAAACATCCTGTGATGAAACCGCTGCAGCGGTAGTTGCAGACGGCACCCAAATACTATCTTCCGTTGTATCCTCCCAGATCGAGGTTCACCATCACTTTGGCGGAGTTGTGCCGGAGCTTGCCTCAAGAAAACATATGGAAGCGATTGTTCCGGTGGTTACTGAAGCCCTGGCAGTTTCCGGCATGGATTCAAAACACCTTGAGGCAATAGCGGTTACCCAGGGGCCGGGACTGGTGGGCGCATTGCTGGTGGGGTTATGCTTCGCCAAATCTTTTGCCTTTGCCCTGGATATTCCGTGGGTCGGGGTCAATCATCTGGAAGGTCACATCAATTCCTTATTCCTGGAAGAAAATCCGCCCCCTTTCCCGTTTGTGGCGCTTCTTGCATCCGGCGGGCATACCAGCATATACCATGTCACCTCCCACACCGGATTCGAACTGATGGGGCAAACACGGGATGATGCTGCCGGAGAGGCCTTTGACAAGGTTGCCAAGATGCTCGGTCTGGGCTATCCGGGCGGCGAGGTTATCGACCGGCTTGCCACTCAGGGAGATCCCGGGAATATTGTTTTTCCACGACCGTTTGTGGACAAATCCACCTTTGACTTTAGTTTCAGCGGCCTGAAAACCGCGGTTCGGCGGTATATTCAGAAAAACATGGATACCTATCAGCAACAGATCCCGGATATTGTGGCCGGGTTTCAGGAAGCGGTGGTCGATGTTTTGTCCTTTAAAGTGGTTCATGCTGCAATGGTAAAGGGATGCGAACATATCGCTCTGGTTGGCGGTGTGGCCGCAAACAACCGCTTGCGGGAAAGGGTCAGACAGGACGCCGATCTCAAAGGGCTGACCGTTCACATCCCCTGTATCGATCTTTGCGGTGATAATGCCGCAATGATCGCCGCTATTGGCTACCACTATTTAATTGCCGGAACTGTATCGGGTCTGTGTGATGATGTATATTCCAGGGCAAGGATGAGCCCTATCGGTGCATAAAAATATTTTTGGCATATTTTTTATGCAACCATAGGGTAAACCTACTCGCTTCGACCCAATCAGACCTTTGAAAAATGCTCAATTTAGATTCAAATTATAACAGGTAATTTCTTTTCAGATTCATGATCCTTTTTAAAGATTGAAACCCTTTTTCTTTAATCCGGTTAGAATCCGAAAAGGATTTCAAAATTTCGTCAAAAGCATTTTCAATATCCGGGCCCTTGTGACAGATCAGGGCGATGTCTATGTCTGCCGATAGGATTTGCCGGAGAACGGTTTTGATATCATAATGTTTTTTAATGGCGCCCATGTCCAAATCGTCGGTCATGATTACGCCGCCATACCCCATTTGTTTGCGAAGAAGATCATGTGCAATGATCGCTGACAGACTCGCGGGCCACCAGGCATCCATCTTTGGATAACGAATGTGAGAAAGCATGATTCCGGCCACGTTATTGTCTATGGCGGCTTTAAAGGGAAGCAGGTCGGTGGCTTGCATAGTGTCAGCATCAATATCCAGATCGGATATTTCATCATGTGGATCCAGTATGATGCGGCCGATCCCGGGAAAATGTTTTGCCACCGCCATAATATTATTAGCCTGAAGATGATCGATAACCACGGTTCCCAGTTCAGATACCCACAGGGGATCATGACCGAACACACGGGTTGCCTGGACACTGTCTATGCCTTGGGGAGCAACATCCAATACGGGCGCAAGGTTCATATTGACTCCGATCTCTGTGAGTTCTGCAGCCGTGACCCGGGCAAAGTGAATCGCATCTTCAGGGCCTTTCATTTTGGGATTCCCCGGGAACTGGGTGAAAGGTTCTTTGAGTCTGGCGACTTTTCCGCCTTCCTGGTCAATAGAGATAAACAGCGGCGGCTGGCCGCAGGAGCGGGCATATTCCTGAACGGATGAGCACAGATATGTGATTTGGTCGGGATTTATAAGGTTCCTTGCAAAAAGGATGATTCCGCCCACCTTTAAGGTTTTAATAAGAAATCTGAGGTCCGGGTTGAGTTCGGTTCCGTCAAATCCCACCATCAGCCGCTGGCCTGCGGATTGTTCGTCTGAAAATGCTGCAATATCCATTTTTGTACCTTCTTTTTATGTCAAAACATTTCGCCACCAAGATACCAAGACACAAAGATGAATTTTAACAAACAGGTTTCCTTTGTGCATTTGTGGCAATTTGTTCCGGTTTATCCGTGCCGGGATTTAACGAATACCATCCCCACCCAATCCTTTTCAACTGATTTCCAGGTACATCTAAAGCCTTTCCGGGAGAAACTATTCAAAACGTCCGGCACTTCATCTGTTTTGATTCCCGAAACCACAACCATACCCGGTTTTTCTGTTATTTTTGAAATGTGAGAACAAAGCCGTGTAAGGGTTGGATACCTGAGGTTGGCGGTTATCAGGGAAAATTTTTCATTGATATTTTCTATGGTACGATCGAGGATCCGGATATGATTCTCCATGTTGTTCAATATAACATTTTTTCCGGCTTCTGATCTTGAACAGGGATCGATGTCAATTCCCAATGCCTTTTTTACCCCTAAGGATACGGATGCTATTGCGAGAATTCCGGATCCGGTTCCAATATCCAGGACCCGGGTATGGTTGGTTTTAACCAAAAGATTTTTTTCGGATAATGCCACTTCTATTCCCCTGACGGCCAGCCGGGTGGTGGGGTGTTCTCCCGAGCCGAAGGACGCACCTTGCGCTATAACAATGACGACATCGTCAGATTTGGGCGTATAATGCATCCCGGGGGGTTTAAGAACAACCCGTTTTGAGATTCGGGTGGGTTTGTTAAAGGATCGTTCCAGGAAAGAACAGCCCAAATTATAAGTATAGATCAGTTGGCGATTTGCTACCAGATCGTTTATGGCCGTTTTTAATAATTTTTTAGGGACCGCAAATTTTTGGGAGAGTCTTTTTTCCAGTTCACCGTAAGTCAGCTTTTCTTTAGATTCAGAGACGGTTTCAAACACCTTTTGGCGGATTGCTCTAATATTCGTGGGCGCCTTTTGGACGGTTTTTTCAGATACGGTCATTATTTTTGGTCTCGGGAATTCTACAATTTATTGAAAATAGTGATCTTTTAATAGATCCTGGTTTATGACACTTCCATGGAATGCTGGAATGTTGGAATAATGGGTTTATCTCATAACCCATATTTTTTTCAATGTGATGCAAAAAAGACCCAATATTCCAGTTTTCCATTGTTCCATCATTCCATTCGTGAGCGAAGCGAACTAACTTTTTTTTCAGTGGCCGAGTTGATATTTTCGTACGGCCCTGTTGTGATCTTTTATGTTTGTTGAAAACTGGTGCGTGTTGTCTTTTTTTGAAACAAAAAAGAGGAACCGGGTGTCTGCCGGGTAGAGGGCGGCTTCTATGGCCTTGGTTCCCGCGTTTGCAATGGGCCCCGGAGGGAGCCCTTTGATTCTATATGTATTGTAAGGTGTTTTTTCGGCAAGATCTCTTCGGGTAATGTTACCGTTAAAGTCTTCTATGCCGTAAATCACCGTGGGATCACTTTCCAAACGTATTTTACGCTTCAAGCGATTGTGAAAAACCGAGGAAATAATGGGTCGTTCTGCGGCTGAACCGGTCTCCTTTTCAATAATCGATGCAAGTGTTACCACCTGGTGGATTGTAAATCCAAGGGTTTTGGATCGATTTTTCCATTCCGGCTTGAACACGGACCAGAAACGTTTCACCATTGAAGATATGATCTCTTCGGGTGTGGCGTCTTTGGTAAAATAATAGGTGTCGGGAAAAAGATAGCCCTCAAAGGTTTGGGCGTCAATTCCTTTGGAATGCACCAGATCAACGTTTGTTGCAGCCTTTAAAAAATCTGCCGGGGTTCCGAATCCTGCCCGGGATACAACCTGTGCCACCTGTTGCAGGTTATACCCTTCGGGTATGGTGAACCTGTGGAGACGGACTTTCCCCATGACAAAGATTTCAAGTATTATTTTCGGTGTCATGGTAGGGGAAAGGAGATATTCTCCGGCTTTTATGTTTTTATCATAGCCTTTAATGCGTGAAAACAACCTGAATTTAACAGGATGGTTAATAATCCCTTTTTCATTCAGTAGTTCGGAAAGAGAATTGAATTTCTGTCCGGGTTTAACAATGATAACTCGTTGTACCGGTTCGGCACTTGCGGGTTTGTCAGCGTACCTGAAGATATCCACATATACGGCTATTGCAACGAAAAATACCAAAACCAGAATGAATATGATAGTGATCCGTAATTTCTTCATGGTTAAATTACTCCGTTTAAGATGTCGCATCAATTTTATTCTAAAACGCCGCAAATTGTCAAAGGAGTAATGTGAGACCTTTGCAAAACGTCCCATTTCGCCCAATTTCTGCGTCAGGCTCAAATTTTAATCCTCGAAATACTCAATGTATTCCTGTGGTTAAAATTATCTCATTCCTTGGACTTGAACGGAATTGAACATTTTTCAAAGGTCTCAAAGAGTTATTAAGAAACATTCGTCGCTAAATTATCCCATTGATTGTTTAAGTCATCATTTCATTCGTCTCGGGCTAACGCGTGCTAAAGCCCATCAAACAGTCAGTCGGTTTCCAAGAGAAACAGGCCGTCCCTCCGCTGAGATCAAATGCGTTTACCCTGGGTAATTGAAAATTTACTTTCGCATGGGTTTTTTTCAATTTTCAATCCTAATATCCGGTATCCAGGATATGCCTTGATTTCCTGGCTTTAATGTATAACATTAAATGTTTGAAGGGTAAAATGTAATTGATCAACAACGATTCGTGAATGTCTAAGGATGAATTGAAAAGTATGAACCGGAAGCGCAAAACAGATGAAATTTACCAGGGATTTGAACAGGGGCCCATACGGCCGCCCAGCGAGGCTTACAGCCTGCTGATTCGTGTTACTCGCAACTGTCCATGGAACCGCTGTACGTTCTGTCCGGTTTATAAAGGATCACGGTTTTCCATTCGTTCGGTTGATCATGTTAAAAAGGATATTGACGCCGTTCACACGTCTCTCCAGATCATACGGAATATCGCCGACCAATACGGCCGTATTCGCAGAGCCGAGATGCTTAAAATAGCCGGAAGCTATGAGCAAACCGACCCGATGGCATTCAACGCCGCCTTGAACTGGTTTGCCGGCGGAATGGAATCTATTTTTATCCAGGATGCGAACAGCCTGATTATAAAGCCATACGATCTTGTAGAGATTCTGAACCATCTTAAAAGCCGCTTTCCCAGGGTTCAGCGGATAACATCCTATGCACGGTCCCATACCATTGCCCGTGTCTTTTTAAAAACAATC
>JASFLX010000207.1:0-5622 GCA_050117895.1 Desulfobacterales bacterium
ACGATACGCCAGGCACATCGGCAGTTTCATTCAGGAGTTAAAAGATTCAAAGCAAAGGGAACGTGGTGATAAAATAAAGGCTTTTCTGGATAACGCCAACGACTTTAGCCAAATCGAAAATCACGAGGAATCGTTTACCAATCCGTTTTTTTATCTAAAAATCTTATGTTCTTTGCTTTTTGTTTGTATATTTATTCTTCTCCCCATTGGTGTGTACGCGGACCATTCGGTATATTTTAATTTCCCGATCTTTGTCCTGATGATCCTTCTCATTTATCTAACGACGATCATTATGTCCTATACCCTGCTCGGTAAAATTTACCCGGAAGAATTCGATCAAAGATTAAACACCATGCTTTCGGTCATCCTGATGCCGGTTGCCGCCATCCATGTGCTTAGTTACCTGACCCGAGATATTTATGTCAATTTCGACCCTCTCGCCATTGGCCGGGTCCTGCTCCCTCGAGACGATTTTCAGGGCCTGTTAAGAAAAGAGCTTTTTTATATTGACCAGGCAAAAACTCAGCATGACCCCTGCGGATGGTCTGAATTCTGGGAATTAAGACAAAAATCAATTATGGGTTTACTTGCCAAGACCCAAGTCGATTTATCCGAACTACGGCTTGATCCTGATAAAAAGGATAGATCTGCTGGGGCATATTGCCCGCTTTGTTATTCCGAGTATCGACTGGGTTTCAACCGATGCAGCGATTGCAACATAGAATTGAAACCCTATGAATAAAATCGCCTCCTTTAGAATTTAATATTCTTTCATACACCTAAAGTTAAGCGATTTCCCCGAAATCAAGAACCATGCTTTGCCTACCCACCATGATGCAGAAAACACGTTTTTTCACAGGTGACGATATATCCCCCTTAAAGTAAAAGATATTTTCCCTAAAGTTCTTCAGATTACGTGCCGACAAAATTATAAAGATACCAAGAATCATCCATTTGAATACGAAGCTCTTTTTGAATATGGCTATTTTAAAACGCTGAACGATCTGATAACGATAAATCAGGGAGGATAGAGATGGATATGACACCCCAACCCTTCAACAAATTTATAAAACGTTCTGTCTTTATCCTGATTATATTTTTGTTTTCACCCGCCATGGGTTTTTCTCAACCACCGCAGGTAAACTGGATCCAAGGCCCGGGATCTGTGGATCTGGCAAATGATGTCGCGCAAACATTTATAGAAGATGATTTCTTATTTGCAAGTGCGGGTGATACAAAAAAATTGATGGAATTTATCGGAAATCCCCTAACCAACAGAGAGGTCGGATTAATCACCTCTAAACAGGGAGAAAACTGGTTTATCATATTTGAATACGATCCGGTTGGGTACGTGAAAGATAATGAAAAGGAGAATATTGACCCTGAAGCGCTTTTTAAATCCATTAAAAATGCAACCGATTATGCCAACAAAGAACGAATAAGAAAAGGGTTCTCCCCTTTGAACCTTGTTGGATGGTACGAAGAACCCCATTACGATGAAGAATCGCATAATCTGGTTTGGGCACTGCTTGCGGATTCAGGCGATGAACAGGTCGTGAATTACAATACCCGGCTGCTCGGCCGCTATGGCTATATGTCCATTGTCCTGGTTACTGATCCCGAGACTCTCGATTCAATGAGACCCACACTCACCCAGATCATTGACGACTTTTCCTACAAAGAAGGGAAAACATATGCAGAATTCGTTCAGGGGGATAAAATTGCAAAATACGGTTTATTAGCACTGGTTGCCGGGGGTGCCGGCGCCACTGCAGCCAAGTTCGGTGTTTTCAAATTTCTGGCCAAAGCAGGGAAAGGAATTGTCGTAGCAATTATTGCATTGTTCGGCGCAGCCTGGGCAAAATTTAAATCGTTTTTTTCTTCACAGCCGGAGGAAGCACCCCCCACTGTCGTTGCGCAGGTTGAAAATAAAGATAATAATCCGCATCAGGCCTTTTTAGACAAACTCGAAGGCTTACGATCAAATGGGCGGGTCGAGGATGCCATAATATTGATACGAAATGAAACCCGGGGGAAAATCGAAGATCTGGATCTCTCCAGAATTTATTATGATCTGTTACAAAAACACCAACAAATCCCTGAGCTGCTGCATCACGCGGTCACCCATTTGGACCTTTTGAGCAAAAAAGAGATAAACACCGAGGCCTGTGACGTATATAAAGAATGTATATCCCATTCCTCCAGCTTTACTCCGGATCCAAAAATCACGTTCCAGATCACACAATTTCTGGCGCAAAACGGAAAAGCCGAAGAAGCTTGCAAGGCCTGCGTTCATTTTACAAAGGTTCATCCGAATCACGCGATGATTCCCGAGGCCTATTTTTGCATCGCCAAAATTCTTAATGAAAATCTGGATAAAAAAGAACAGTCCAAAAAGATAATGACCTGGCTGGTCAAAAAGTTTCCGGACCATGAAAAGTCTCCTGATATGAAAAATTATCTGTGTGCCATGAGTTAGTTTCATCCATAAATGGTCCTTTTGGGCCGCTCCTAAATTTCGACATTATGTAACCTCCGATCCGAGATCCTGCTTCGGAATCTCGGAATTACCTTTGACGCCCTTGGACTCAATAACAGGCAAAACGCATTTGATCTTGAGGCAGCGTAACGACGGCGTGTTTCTCTTGGAAACCGACTGACTGTTTGAAGGGCGTTAGCACGCGTTAACCTGAGCCGAATGAAATTATGACTTAAACAATCAATGGGATAATTTAACAACGATTTATTCTTAATAACTCCGGCACGGCTCAGGCTTACGGGTGCTTAAGCACAGGTTTCAGTCGGTTGGAAAGAGATACACGCCGTCATGGAGCGTTCTCCCTGTATTGGGATTCAAATACGTTAGCCCTGGCCCCGGTGATGCCGGGTCTGGACTTTGAACGATATTTGTGTCATAGATATCGGACAGCCAGAGGCGCTCCCTTAAGGGTTAATTATCGACATTGTTAAAAAGGTTACCCCAAAATAAACCTTAACGTTGCAAAAGCTCAGGATTCCGTAAGTCCAATTTTTTATGCAACGATAGGATAAAATTGCTGATGGTTAAATGCATATGATTCGTGTGGGAAAGCAGGTATTATATCTGATTCTTTTTTTAAATGTGTTGTTCATGGGTTCCGATGTGATAGCCCATCCCCATGTATTTATTGTCCAGCGATTGAAAATCGTGTTTGACAACCAGGGCCTGGCAGGGTTTGAGGTGGAATGGCATTTCGACGAGATGTTCAGCAACATGATCGCTATGGATTTCGATCAAAACAAAAACAGCATATTGGAACCGGCCGAAGTTTTGGTAGTGAAGGAAAAAGCGTTTTCATATATCGCGGAATACGATTATTTTATTTTCGTAAAAATCAATGGTCAGTCCTTCAAGGTCAAGTGGTTCAAAAATTTTAACGCGGTTTTAAAAAACGGAAAGCTTTCCTATCATTTTTTTGTGCCGTGCCATGTAAAAGCCAACCCGTTGTTTAAACATGTCGTCATCGCCACATATGATCCAACATATTACACCGCCATCTTCTTTGCCCGGAAACAGCCGGCACGGGTTGAGAATGGAGATGGGTTTGTGATTGAAAGCGCCGTCAAAAAAGATGAAAACACCTCGATTTATTTTGGCATGGTCAATCCCTGGGCACTATTTCTGAAATTCAGGTTAAAGTCATGAGAATCGCGTTTTTCTTATTTTCCCTTTGGGTGGTTTGTATGGTAGTCATTTTGCCGCCGGCCTTAGCACAAAATCCGTTTACCGCAAAACCCGAATCAAAAGCCCGTCATATGACCACTCATGCAGTTGCCAAGAACTCGTTTCTAACCATGATCACCCGGTGGCAGCATCGACTCAACCGTAAAATGGCGGATCTGGTGCGCGAGGCTAAGGAGACCCATAGCGTGAAACCTTTGGCCTTTCTCTTGTTGGTTGCTTTTGCCTATGGGATGCTTCACGCGGCCGGCCCGGGGCATGGAAAAGCCCTGGCCGTATCGTATATTTTATCTCAGCGTCCGAAATTATTTCGGGGCATGTTTTTCGGCAGCTGTATTGCATTGTTTCACGGTTTGTCGGGAATCCTGTTTGTGCTGATCATCCATATTATTTTACAGAAAAATATTACCGGTACACTGGAAGATGTGACCCGTACCACCCAAATGATTAGTTTCGGTCTGATTGCCTGTCTGGGTCTGGGCATTCTGATCAAAAGCGGATACAAATGGATAAAAAGTGCAAAAGGCGGTCAGCCGGATTATAACGGCAACCATAATCGCCATCTCTATGGTCCTCTGTTATCCGCATTGGTGGTCGGAATAATCCCATGCTCGGGGGTGGTGATGGTCATGCTGTTTGCCCTATCCATGAAACTGGTCGGATTGGGTATTATGCTGGGGCTTACCATTTCTATGGGTATGGCCCTGACCATCACATGCGTCGTAGTGATGGTTATGTCAGGCAAAGCCGTTTCTCTGGGTATGGCTGAAGGACACGGCAGCCTGGCGATTACCATGGAGAATTTGATTGAGGCAATATCCGGTCTTATGGTCGCAAGCCTGGGATTGCTGTTTTTAGCCGCTGTCATTTGATTTAAGAAAAACACTGCGATGGGCAAACCCTAATGTTGCAAAAGTCTGAGGCGTTAAGCGTCAAGGCATCAAGGGTGAAGCCGTAGTCGACCTACTGCGAGCCATTGATAACGAAGACGCTGGACGCCTCAGACTTTCCCTTGGGGAAAAAAGATGGCATAAAAAAGGCCCGATCCTTAAGAACACCATTTGTTTATTCCTCATATGGGGTACCCGAGATAGGTTATGTTCAATACTCATGACGTTTTCGGAACCCTTCGCCATCTTTTTTATGCAACTTTGGGGTAAATTATTTGAATCCAACAACGAGGTCATGACACAATGGAACATTCAGAAGAAAAAAAAACAGGCGTTGAAAAAGCCGGAGAAGATCTTTTTAACTTTGCCATTAACCGTGAGGACGTTAAAACCCTTATGTCACGCTTGCCTGAAGCGGCCGACATCAAGCGGGGCAAAGTTGAATACGAACTCCAGATACTGAAAATTATCAGCATTGGGTGGAGCATATCATATTATCTGGAAAACTGTGCTCAGAAAAATCAGCTTTTAGAGCTATACTGGAAGGCGGTTCATGAATTTTCACAGAGCATATCTACAACAACCGGAATGATGATCGGCAATGATATTGATTATTTTCAAATACTAAAAGAACGTTTGGATATGTATTTGGCTGCCATGAACCAAAACCCTGACGCACCTGAGCCTGCGGTAGTCGTAGGACCGGAATTTGCCAGAACATGCGGAAATGTGGATGACGCATTCACGGTTATGACCGGCTCAAGGATGTTCATCGCAACCATTGGCAGCGTTAAGGAATATCTTGAGACAATAAATCTCAGATAACCCGTTTATTTCATATCATATACGAATAAACAAGGATGGAACTCATGATGATCATTGATATTCCGGGATACATTAAGTTAAAGATCGAACATGTTGTATGTGATTACAATGGGACCATCGCTGTCGATGGAAAGCTGATTGACGGGGTTGGTGAGATGATGAACGAGCTTTCCAACGATCTAAATT
>JASFLX010000208.1:0-5616 GCA_050117895.1 Desulfobacterales bacterium
GCTGCTGGGTTGTTTGATGAAAAACCCCCGCCCGCTTTTTAACGCCAGGTGCGAAAACGGGTTTTCCTCAATATTGATGTCAATAATGATGCCCCCATGACTATTTACCTCCCATACTACCTGATTAGGCAAATTGGTGGCGCCCGAGGTACCAACTACAATCAGCAGTTCGGTCTCCCCGGCGACCCGCAGCGAACTGTGATATCGATAGTGATGTTCATTATACATTTCATCAAACCACAACACATGGGGGCGGGTGCGGCTTCCACAATCCGGACACCGGAGTAAGTCGCGTTCTTTTTCTGTAATGGTCTGATCTCTCGTTCTGCCGGTCAATTCCTGCGGAACCGGATAAATCTGTGCGGTACATTCATTGACGCAGCGCATGAAAAACACGTTTCCGTGAATCTGATACGTATTTTTTAAACTGTTTCCTGCCCTAAGGTGCAAATTGTCTACATTTTGAGTGATCAGAGTAAAGCGATTTTTGAAAAATTTTTCCATTTCTACCAGGGCAAAATGCCCTGAATTGGGTTCGGCCTTTCCACATACACCGATTCTATACAAATACCACTTCCAAACTTCATCCGGATACTGCATAAACATGCTGTAGGTGGCCATCTCCTGGGGATGATACTCCTTTGAACCCACCGTCCAATACCCTTCCGGTCCACGGAATGTGGGAATTCCGCTTTCGGCAGAAATGCCGGCACCCGTTAAAACCGTAATACAGCCGGAACTTTGGGCAACCTTGTGCAAAATCCGTTTAAGAGGGTTATTCATCATAAAATTTGATCATCAAAAGCTCTTGTTGGCACAGCCGGAGTACCCCATTGCAAAGTCGCGTCCCCGGCCTGACAGACTGATAAATAAAATGATCTCAATTTTTTTTGATCTGAAAGGGGCGTTATGGTCCGTGAATCGTACCAAATCATAATCAATCGTCAAGGACAAATGCACCGGTTGCACCTTATATGCAACCCGATAAAATGACCCGGGGAAAACCTTCGGCGCTTTTGTTTTTGAGAGGGAAAATCTTATTACACAGGCATGAAAAATATTTGTTTAGACCCATTGCCGGGCACATGGAAGGTGCTCAGGCGGGCCAAAATTTTTCGAGGCATACCAAGCCAATAACCGTCAGACCGATCTTTCAGACTTTAGGTAAAGGAAAATAACGACAGCAACATAAACAATGGTGATGCCTAAAATGATATACACTAACATGTCATTTCTCCTGTTAAATATATCATATATCGGCAAATATTCTTAAAATCTTAACCTTTCGGGCTAAACACGTATGGTTGAAAAGGCCTTTTATCCCCTAACCATGGATAAGCTCAGGGAGGAAATGATAGGATTTATGGGCGATTGTATAAGGCGTCTGCCCAATTATTTTATTATACCTTTCCTTTTATTCCCTCTATTTTCTTCATTTCCTTCTCAAAGCATTCCGGACAGATGCCATGAGAAAATTCCACATCAGCCTTCTTAGAAATAAAATTCTCAATTCTCTTCCACGCCCTCGGATCTTTGGGATTCCCACCCACAATTCGAATTTTCTTGCACTTGAAGCAGATCGGAAGAATACCGTGTAGAGTAGTCTGAACTTCAGACAAGAGTCGCGATTTAACATCTATGCCAATGAACACAAATATGGCTCCGAAGAGGAATATGATGCTCACAAAAGTATCACTGATCAATGAATATTTAAAAACAAATGCCGCTAGAATCACAAAGTAGCCGAAGAAAAAGAATATCATGACTCCGTCCTGAATGGTGTCCACCACGATTTTTCAATAATTGTTAAACTCATGTACACACTTGAAGCCCTTATTGTTCAAGACATAAACATTTATACTGTTCATTTGTTTAACATGTTGACGGTTGGATGACAAAAAAACTTTTTACTGGAACTTCAATTCTACACGATATTTTATCCATCAATCCGCAACCGGAAGGCAAAAACCCTTACCCAATCTTAATTGGCATTATTATTGCTGTATTATTAATTGAATCCATGGGAAAACCCACAGGCCTCAAGTGGACAGGAGGCTTACAATGCATAAAGTTGTTATCTTTACAAATCGTCCTGAAGAATGTGAAACTCTGATATCATGCCTTAAGATACTGTTTCCCGAGTGCGAGGTTCAGGTTCAGCCAAAGCAGGCAGACAAGTTCCAGCGTATGTCTTTGTCTTCAGAACCTTCCACATCTAAAAAATAATGGCTGAAAACAGAGGGTAATGGTTAAGAAGCATTTACAAATGACCAGGGGGACCCGCGATAAAGAGGATAACAATGGCATCAAATTTCAAAATTTATTGTCATCAAACCAGGGGTAACCTCCATCTTAATCTTTTGGGAGACTTTGACGGTTCATCTGCCTATGAACTGATCAATATCCTAAAAAAATATCGCGGCATTGTCGGAAGAATTTTTATTCATACATGCTTTCTTTCTTCGGTTTGTTCTTTTGGCCTGGATGTATTTCAAAAAAGTTACACGATCAAAAAACTGTCGCAGATACTGACCTTTACCGGTAAATATGGGAACAAATTGGCGCCTCATGGGAGTATTTTTATAAAACCTAAATCCGAGGTGTTTTATGACAACGATAATCGGTATCATATCAAAAAAATTAAAGGACAGAGGACTGATCCCCGTTGAAATAAACCGGCTTATAAAGGATGTGGCCAACGTAATGAGCAGTGGAAAGTATTCTACACCGGTTTGCGTTAAGCAGAATTTGGAGCGTCTAGGATGGGAGGGTTATATTTTAGATAATAATATATTGGAACTCATTTCTTTATTCCTTAGAGATCAAAAGATGTATCAAAAAAAATGTAATTTTAATAGGTTCTAGAAATTCTGAGCTGCAAAGTTATGGGCTATGGCGATATTTATCAAAAATAATGCGGACAGGCGTTCAGGAATTGAAAGAAGGGTATTTTCATACACCATCCATATTCCGGAACGAAGATCAGGCAAAGAACGAAAGAAAAGTATAGGCCGAAGAAGTGGAAAGATCATTAAGTTCCCGATCGCTTTTGAAGGGGATTCGTTCTCTCAGGATTGGGATAATACCTGACGGCCTGACAAAAACGGCAAGAAACCCTTTGGATTCGATGTCAAATGTATAAATTGAATATTCGTTTACTACTATGGATTTGCGAAAGTATACGGCTTCGAGAAGCCTGGAGTCGATTTATTTTGATTCCATAATAACGGCATTTAGGAAAGTCTTCATACTAAAAAAATCAAATCACATAAGCAAAGGAGGAAAAAATTATGAAAAAATGGTCTATTGGTTTAATCGCTATTGCTTTGATCATCTTCTGTTTTCACAGTCCGGTGTTGGCTGGTGATACCAAAGCCGTCAACCTTTCACTGTTTGACCCTGTTCAGATCTTTGATGCTGAAACCTCTATCAAAGGGTTCCGTTTGAACCTGATCTATGGTGTTAACCAGGACATGACGGGTCTTGACATCGGTCTCGGCAACCATGCCAAAGGGAACATGAGTGGGGTACAGATCGGTCTGGCAAATATTGTGAAGAGCGATTTCAAAGGTTGGCAAACCAGCTTGGCAAACGTGGTTTACGGCTCTGGCGCCGGTCTCCAGATAGGAGTCTATAATTATGGAGAATCATTCCGTGGCATGCAGCTGGCTGCCGTCAATCACACGAAAAAGTTCAGCGGTCTGGCCATCGGCGCGGTCAATTATACAGAAGTTCTTAATGGTCTCCAGATCGGCGTGCTCAATTTCAACTGGCGCGGAGAACCCCTTAAGTTCTTCCCAATTTTTAATTTCTCTTTCTAGATTTTTCTCTGAGAAAAAGGACTGAATGATTGAATTGATAAGAATTTATTTTTTGAAGGCGACTTTAGCAGAAATTTAAACTGGTGTACGAGGTCAGTATTAAATCACAATACATGTTATGAGTCCTTCCTATTTTCAGAGAATGAAACTATTGTTCGAGAGTTTAGTTTAGGATTCAGTCGTTTCATGGATTGCTAACGGTTTTCTATAATTGCAGAATTAAAGGCTATTCCTAAGCAAGAATTATTTTTACGAATAGGTTGGTAATCAATCATGTTTAAAATATTTCTGATCATTGCACTAATGTTGGCTATTTTTTGTCTGTATGTTGTTATCGTTGCCTTATTTGCTGCATCTCGTGAAAACGAATTACCGGACATAGAGGATGTTGAGTTCAATTAAATGATTGAGGAATGAGAAAGTTTTTTCAATTGAATAGCTCCATGAATAAACAGCCAACCATATCCCCGTTACGCAGAAAGGGAAATGCCCATGCAACTCAAAAATCGTCAATACTTCCGACGGTGGCGGATCAGAGGATTTTTTCTTACAATGGTGGCATTGAGTTGTATTGCTTTTCCGGTTATGCCCGGGTGGACCCAAGAACTGGGCCATGGTTACAATTACGGTCTTGGGAAAATTAACCTGCGTTCCCAGTCACCAGCTCAGAGCCTGCGGTTCACCCTGCCGCTGCTTATTCCCGGAGATATCAAGCCAGGCTGGGAAACCCGCATTGCCAACACGTGGTCAAATGTTTGGGCCAACGAATCGGAATACCTTCTGGACTATGAAATGTCTGAAACCATAGTAACTGTAACGTACGGATTCAATGAGCGGTTCGGATTGTCTTTAGAGTTTGAAAACCGGAACTATTTTGGCGGTGAAATGGATGGGTTTATCCAGGGATTTCATGATCTGTTCGGTATTAGTCAGGACGGCCGGGATGACGTGTCCAAGAATAGAAAGGTGATTCAGCGGTTCGACCCGAAGACCGGTCAGATGTTGAGTGAGACGTCAGCCGAGGACCTGGAAAATAACGGTATCGTGCTTTTGATGAGCTACACTCTGACTCATGGAACAAAAATTTGGCCGTCGGCCAATGTTTTCGGCGGCGTGCGTTACGGTCTAAGATGCGCGGATCTATGCAGGGACACTCATCCCGTGGACGTTGGTCTGGGGTTTGGCCTTGCTAAACGATGGTCCAAAAGATGGTACACCTATGCATCGTTGGGATACACCCTGTATGAATCAAGAGACGTTCTGGAGCCGGCAACGGGTGTAGCGCCGATGGATTTCGAAGATAGGGCGGTTACCGGATTATTCGTGCTCTCGTGGCACTATACGCCGACGTTTTCCATACTAGTCCAGTACCTTTACAGCGGCCCGAGTATAAAAAATATCGATGTATTGGATGAAGCTTCCCACGAGGTACACTTTGGGTTTAAATGGAAGACAAAGTACGGGATGATAGAGTTCGCTCTGATTGAAAATGTAATAACCATGAGTAATAGTCCGGATTTCGGGCTGCACGGAGGATTGGGCTTTCATTTTTAGATTTATTCCCACTTCGGAATGACGCATGACAATCCTGGTTTTTACGTTCACGTCGTAAATACACATCGACAAAGAACTGGCAATATCAGTGACTGTGATTTAAAAGAGTTGATCTATTATACCTTATCCTTTCCTGTAAAAAGGGCAAATACCTGGTAACTGTTAAAGTGGTCAGCGAGACCGAAGTCATTGGCTGGAGCAGGCAGGCGATTCTCAATCTCATAAACCGATACTCTCAAAT
>JASFLX010000209.1:0-5570 GCA_050117895.1 Desulfobacterales bacterium
GCTGAACTGGCCTCGCGCCTTGAAGATATTGAAGAAGTATCCGGCATCGAGGTAAATATTTCATGTCCCAATGTAACATGTGGCGGTATGGCCTTTGGGGCTTATCCCGAATCCGCAGCCCAGGTTGTCCGGGCGGTTAGAAAGCGAACGACCCGGCCCCTCATGGTCAAGCTTTCTCCCAATGTAACCGATATTACTGAAATCGCTCGCCGTGTGGAAGGAGAAGGCGCCGATTCAATCTCTCTGATTAACACCATAACGGGTATGGCCATAGATATTGAAACCCGGCGTCCAAAGCTTGCCAACATAACCGGAGGGCTATCCGGACCGGCAATCCGGCCAGTTGCCCTTCGAATGGTCTGGCAGGTGGCTCAAGCGGTCAACGTACCGGTTGTCGGCGTTGGCGGAATCATGACGGCAAAAGATGCACTGGAGTTTTTGATCGCAGGGGCAGTAGCGGTTCAGGTGGGTACGGCCAATTTTATAAACCCTCATGCCACCATAGATATCATAGAAGGGATAGAAGCATTTCTAGTGGAAAGAAATATCACTGACGTGGCGGATATTATCGGCACTCTGAAAGTATAACCTGAATCTTGCATGAAAATTGATGAGAGTCTCTAACCTACTAAGTTGAAACGGATTTAAACAAAATCATAGAATTATACTTTATACCCAAATGGCAAATCGGATGATGGCCTTTTTTATTCATTAATTTTCACCCAAAGGGCGAGCCGGAGGCTTCCATCTGCTTCGTTATTAAGGGCTCGTAATAGTTCACTATGACTTCGCCCTTAAGTGCCTTGCATATGAAAGCCTCCGACTCGTGCAAAATTCAGGTGCAAAATTTTGCCCAAGGGGTCTTGCAGCCCCTTGGGCTTTTTTCAAAACAGGGTCAGGTGGTTGCGACCACGGGATGGGTTTTCAAGTACTCCAGACGGTTGAGTCCGTTTATATAGGCTTTGGCACTGGCAGTAATAATGTCCGGGTCTGCTCCTCTGCCCAATGCGATCAACCCATCTTCGCTCAACCGTACCGTGACTTCACCCTGGGCATCTGTGCCGCCGGTGAGGGCACTCACCGAAAATCTCAACAGTTCTGATTCGGTTCCCGTGAGTTTGGCAATACTGTCATAGGCGGCATCAATGGGGCCGTTTCCGTAACCCGCACCCTGGACCGGCCTTCCATTGATAGAGAGTCTGACCGTCGCCATGGGGATAACGGTCGTTCCACATGTCACATGGAGATATTCCAGGATAAAGGTATCGGCGGTACGCAGAATTCCCTCTGTGACAATGACTTCCAGGTCTTCATCCATAACATGTTTTTTCTTATCCGCCAGCTCCTTGAATTTTTTAAAGACAAGATTCAATTCTTCATCGGAAAGGTCGTATCCCAGCTCCTTTAAATGTGACCGGAGTGCATGCCTTCCCGAATGCTTGCCCAAAACCAGTTTGCTGGCGCTGAGACCGATGGTTTCCGGTTTCATAATTTCATAGGTCATGGGATTTTTAAGAACGCCGTCCTGATGAATTCCGGCCTCGTGGGCAAATGCATTGGCTCCAACGATGGCCTTGTTGGGCTGAACCATGATACCGGTAATCATACTGACCAGCCGGCTCGTGGGATAGATGAGTTCGGTGTTGATATTGGACGATAGTGGAAGATAGTTGGGCCGGGTGTGAATGGCCATGATAAATTCTTCCAGGGAGGTATTTCCGGCCCTTTCACCGATGCCGTTGATGGTCACTTCCGCCTGTCTGGCACCGGCACTGATTGCCGCAATGGTATTTGCAGTGGCAAGTCCCAGGTCATTGTGGCAGTGGACACTGACAACGGCTTTATTTATATTGGGGGTATGGCTCATAACATACTTTACCAGATCGGAAAATTCCATGGGTATGGCGTAGCCGACGGTGTCCGGAATGTTTATGGTTGATGCACCGGCTTCAATGGCGGCTTCGAAAACCTTGCACAAAAAGTCTCGATCACTCCGGGATGCATCCTCGGCTGAAAATTCAATATTGTCGGTAAAAGACCGGGCATATTTGACGGCTTCCACAGCGGTTTTAAGAACCTCGTCCTTTGTCATGCTCAGTTTATAGTGCATGTGGAGGTCGGATGTGGCGATAAAGGTATGGATCCTCGGTTTTTTTGCATGCTGGATTGCTCCCCAGGCCCGATCGATGTCGGCTTTGGACGTACGCGCCAGGGCGGCAACTTCAGTATGTTTCAGCTTTCCTGCGATATTGGAAACCGCCTCAAAATCTCCATCCGATGCTGCCGGAAATCCGGCTTCCAGTACATCTACCCCCAGCTTTTCCAATTGCATGGCAAGCCGCATCTTTTCGCCGGTATTCATGCTGGCACCGGGAGATTGTTCGCCGTCTCTTAAGGTGGTATCGAATATAATGACTTTTTCTTCCATTATTTTACTCCTTTTTTTTCAGGGGTTGGATTTCAGTTATTGATTTGTCCCTGTGGGAACGAGTAAAATACAGCCAAGCATAGGCCGCAGGACAGGATAAAGAAATTGTCCTGCGGCATTGATTCCATCTCTTTTAATCAAGATTCTATTCCTTTTCATGGTTGTTTTCTATTGTTTTGCCATAGACAGCTTATGGTGAATACTTTCTGCCAGGGCATGCCAGCTCGCTTCGATAATATCCTCGGAAACACCGATGGTGCTCCAGATATTATCTTGATCCCGAGACTCTATGAACACACGAACCCGTGCGGCGGTTCCTTTTCGTCCGTCGATGACCCGGACCTTGAAATCGATCAGTCTCATGGCTTCCAGATCGGGATAAAATTTATTCAGTGCCTTGCGCAGGGCGTTATCCAAAGCGCTGACTGGCCCGTCTCCCTCAGCGGCGGTGATTTCTTCCTTGCCTCCGACGGAAATTTTGATGGTGGCGTGGGCGGAACATGGGCGCTCAGCGTCCTTTTCAATGTGAACTCTGAACGATTTGAGTTCAAACACGGGGCGGTACTGGTCGGTATACTTCTCCAGAAAGATTTTGAACGATGCGTCAGCCACATCAAACTGGTACCCTTCCTGTTCCATGCGTTTAACTTCGGTAACGATTTTGCGACTATCAAATCCGTTGGCATTCAGCTCGATGCCCAGTTCTTTGGCCTTGTATTCAATGTTTCTTTTTCCGGAAAGATCCGATACCAGAACCCGGCGCTTGTTACCCACCAGTTCCGGCTCCATATGTTCATATGCTCTGGATACTTTCATGATCGCACTCACATGAATGCCCCCTTTGTGGGCAAACGCACTATTTCCCACGAAAGGTCTGCTGTTTAACGGGATCATATTGGCGGTTTCGCTCACAAACCTGGAGAGAGATTTCAGTTTTCTCATGTTTTCTGCTGAAACACACGGGCGGTTCATCTTGTAATAGAGTATGGGTATGATAGAGGTGAGATCCGCATTGCCGCATCTTTCTCCGTATCCATTGATGGTTCCCTGGACCATCACCGCACCGGATTCCACGGCCTGGATGGAATTGGCCACAGCCAGGCCGCTGTCGTTGTGGGTATGAATGCCGATTTTAACCGGTAGCGCATCCGGTTTTGTATGGTATTTTCCAGCAAGTCGACGGCAAACCTCGTTTATTATGGATTGGATTTCAGACGGCAGGCTGCCGCCGTTGGTGTCACAGGGGACAATAAATTCCGCTCCGGCATCTATGGCGGCAAATAAGGTTTCCAGGGCATAGTCACTGTTATCCTTGAAGCCGTCAAAAAAATGTTCGGCATCATAGACCACTTCGCGATCATGTTCTCTCAGATAAGCAACGGATTCCCGGATCATGGCAAGGTTTTCTTCCAGGGTGTTGTTCATGACCTGCTTAATATGAAGATCCCACGTTTTCCCGAATATGGCTACCGCAGGGGTGTTGGCTTTCAGCAACGCGATCAAGTTGGGGTCGTCGGCAGGGTCGATACCGGGTTTGCGAGTAGAACCGAACGCCGTTATACGAGTATTTTTGAATTTTACTTCTTGTGCAAGATCGAAAAATTGCATGTCCCTGGGGTTGGAACCCGGCCAGCCGCCTTCGATGTAATGAATGCCGAAATCATCCAGCCGTTTGGCGATTTGTACCTTTTCCATGGCGGAAAAGTTTATATTTTCTCCCTGGGTCCCATCCCTTAAGGTGGTATCATATAAGAAGATCGGTTCCATAATGTTATACTCCTATGTTGAAAAATCCAAGCGCTGATTAAAGCAGCTTGAAAAATGTATGGTTATCGATTTTCGGGCCGTAACGCCCGTACCGCAGCTCCGGCCCGCCACATTTCAGAATTTTTAATGATGTCGAGTTCCTTTTGCAGTTTTTCAAGGTAGTCGGGCGCGCTATTTGCCTCAATCACCCTTTTGGTTTCTATGCCGGAAACCACTCTATCATACAGTTCGTCAAACAGGGGAGCCACTGCATTCCGGAACTTGGGCGCCCAGTCCAGGGCACCGCGCTGGGCGGTTGTACTGCAGTTTGAAAACATCCAGTCCATGCCGTTTTCAGCCACCAGCCGGATAAGGCTCTGAGTGAGTTCCTCCACGGTCTCATTAAATGCTTCGCTTGGTGAATGCCCGTGCTTCCGCAAAAGGTTGTACTGGGCTTCCATAACACCTGCCAGGCAGCCCATAAGAACACCGCGTTCACCGGTAAGATCACTATGAACTTCTTTTTCAAAAGTGGTGGGGAAAAGATAGCCGGATCCGATAGCAATTCCCAATGCCAATGTTCTTTCCTTTGCTCTGCCGGTATAGTCCTGGTAGACCGCAAAACTGGAATTGATGCCGCTTCCGTCCAGAAAATTTCTGCGAACATTGGTTCCCGAACCTTTTGGTGCCACCATAATTACATCAACATTATCAGGGGGTATGACACCGGTTTGCTCCTTATAAACAATTGAAAAACCGTGAGAAAAATAGAGCGCATCCCCTTGGTTAAGGCATTCTTTTATCTCAGGCCAGGTGGCTGCCTGCCCTGCATCGGAAAGGAGTTCTTTAATGATAGTCCCCTGCTTTGCTGCTTCTTTGAGGGGAAATAAGGTTTCACCGGGAACAAACCCGTCGGCAACAGCCTTATTCCAGTAATGGTCTCCCTCAAGCTGTCCTATGATCACCTTAAATCCGTTATCTCTAAGATTGAGCGCTTGAGCCGGTCCCTGAACGCCATAGCCGAGAATGACAATTATTTCATCTTTAAGCACTTCTTTAGCTTTTTCCAATGAAAATTCTTCCGAAGTAATTACTTCTTCTTCAATACCACCGAAATTTATTATAGCCATGTTATTCTCCTATAAAAATGTTAAAAATCATAAATTGAAATCCAAAAAATTGACAAAACTTGTTTTACCGCCACTAAGGCATTAAGAAAAATTAGTAAAAATCCTGGCCAGAGGACCAGGCTTTGCTTTGCCCTTGAAAGGGGCTGTTTTAGTTAAAGCCGCACAAGTTAAAAGTGTCTAAAGTGATCTAAAGTGCCTAAAGTTATGGTGTCGCTGCGCTCCGCTGATTTTATATAATTGACAGAACTCCTTAACTTTAGTTCACT
>JASFLX010000210.1:0-5534 GCA_050117895.1 Desulfobacterales bacterium
TGGCATCATACCGAAACAACCCTTCAACTTCCTCATCTACAAAAACATCTGGAATTTAAAACCGCGATATTTTCTCCCATCATTGCGTTAAATCAGACCATCGGAATCTATTTTGTAGCCAGAACTTCCGATATTTCCTTCTCGGAGAAAGAAATTGCCTGGTTTGAACAAATCGTCAGTTACGTGGGACAGGCTTTCGAAAATTTCCAAAAGCAAAAATAATTTTTTTCGTTATTTACCTTTTCAGATCCTCAAATCATTGTGAATGCCATTCGCCGGTTCAAGAAAGGCGGGGATTTCGCAGACCTTATCATCGTAATGCAAGCCTTAAATCATCAAGCGAAAAAAATGTTGAGCTTTGATAAAAAACTCCAGAAATTATTCCCCGACTATGTGGTCGAAAAACTTGGCCCCAAGGATTTATGAAAATTCCAAAAACTTAACCCCTGAAACTTATCTTTTCTCCTTTTTATACCCCTTCGCCCAACATCCTGAAGCTTGTTGAAGTGAAACGGAAATCCCGCCCAGCGGGGATGCGGGGAACTTCATTTTTCATTTGTGATGCTCATTAAAAAATGGTATCAAGCAAATTAATAACGTATAATGTTTTGCCATTTTATTTACGATCATTTAGGGTTGTATAATTTCCAGGACTGCTTATTAGTGGTTTTATTATGAAAAACGAATTGATAGAAAAGCTGACTGCATATTTTAAAACAAAATCCGAGATCATCGCCGTTTATCTATTTGGATCATATGCTGAAGGAAGAGAAGGCGATACGAGTGATATTGACATTGGAATTCTTTTTGACATTGCGGATCCTGTCATGGCCAAAAAAAAGACAGACAATCTTATGGTTGAGCTATCAAGGATTTTACGAAAAGACATACATCCTGTTATACTCAATTTGGCTGGTGAAGAGATTCTAAGACAGATCTTTCTGAAAGGAAAATGTATCCTGGTAAACAACAAAAAAAAATTGGTACGTTATAAAATGACCACATTCGCAAGAATAGCTGATTTCGCATATTATAAAAAACGGATGCAATCGGGTCTCATCCGAAACGTCATGGAGGGTTGAACGATTGGTTGATACGGATCTTATCTTGGCCAAGGCAGGTTCTGTTAAAAGGCATTTGAACCGGGTTTTCGAAAAAAGCAATACCGACCTGAGCACTTTTTTAAATAATATAGACATACAGGAGAGCATTTTATTTAATATTCAAATGGCTGTTCAAAATTGTATTGATATCGCGGCGCATATTATCAGTGACGAAGCCCTCGGCGTTCCGGGCAGTACCAATGAAATGTTTTATCTGCTCGAAGAAAACGGGTATCTGGATAATGAGATTACAGAAAGAATGGTTAAAGCAGTGGGGCTGAGAAATCTCGTGGTTCATGAATACAGTAAAATCGACTTGGATCGAATATTTGAAGTCGCCCAAAAAGACATCACTGACCTGAATAAATATCTTAAATCCGTTTTTAAAAAACTGGGTTTAGCAGACAAATAAGGACTGCTGAGAGCTTTCATTAGCAAAGCGATAGAAAAGAGAAAAGAGGAAATAGACATCCTCACTTTTATTCGTTCTATTTCCTATTTTCTCTTTCCTTGTCTTTCTACCCTACCGACCTCCTTGCCCAGTTGAACCGGGTTCCCTCCCAGGGTGTTCAACCGGGGTGACTTCCGACTTCTGCCCTCACCACGTCCCTCTTCCCTCTTTCCTATTTTCTCTTTCCTCGTCTTTCGTCTCTCTTCCGACCTCTGACCTCCGACTTCTGGCATCTGACTTCCGACCTCCGACCTCTGACCTCCGACTTCTGCCCTATGCCCATAGCTCTTTCCTCTATTCTCTTTCTTCTTTCCTTGGATTCCTGTCCTTACGACGCATAGCAAAGTTGGGACTTTCAACGCAGATGAAATTTTATGTATTTATAAAATTTCCAAGTGTCTTAAATAGGTTAGCCGCATGGATACGTCAAGGAGGGTTATTGGGGGGATATAGTGGGTAATTGATCTACCCCCTACATGGCAACATCAGGATTTGCTGATGAAATTGTAGCTTGTTCAGAAAAGACTGCTTTCTTGCACGGGGTCGGCTTTTAGCTTGGATTTCAAATAGGAAACCAGATTGACGTTCGTGTTGTTGATTTTTAATTTTTTCCGGATATTTTTACGATGGGTTTTAACCGTGTGTTCGGAAATATAAAGCAGGTTGGAAATTTTCTGATTGGTCAGGCCTCGTTTTATCAGAGCAGCCACCCGCATTTCCTGGTCGGTCAGGATATTGATGATTTCATGAGGCTGGTTCGAACCTGAAAAAAGGCTATTCAAATTGGTTTCCAGCACATCCAAATCCGCCATAATCCTTTGGCAACTTCTATTGTTTTTGAGATCTTTAATGATGGGTAATATTTTGACGGTGGTGGTATCATATATTTTCTTTTCAAATACTTCTTTGTTTTTATCGATATTTCTCGCCAAAACAGAAAACGCTTGGTTGGTTTCGATCATCTCTTTTTTCAATTTTTCCAGATCTGATTTATGTCGTGCCAGATCTTTTTCTTTGTCCTCCAACTTTTTTAGGGTATCGGATAATTTTTTAGATTTATCTCTATACCTTAATACGGCCTGGTCATTGGCTTTTCGAAGTTCTTTTTCCACCTGCTTAAGCTCGGTGATATCCCTGAAAATGGTTACCACTCTCTTGGCAGGACTCTCTTGATTGGGATTTGCCAATTTGTATGAACACCGAAAAATTTTCTTTTTCCCGTTTTTTCCGATGAGTTCTTTGTCTTGTTCCGGGGCGCTGCCATGGACAAAGGTTTCTCGTACCCTGCACTGTGGGCAAGGCTTCTCTCGCCTGTAGTACACCTGATAACACTTTTTCCCAACTATATTTTTTCCAAACAGCCGCTTTTGCATATGGTTTGCCCATACGATATGATACGCCTCGTCGATTATGCTCATATGATCTGATACGGATTTTACAATTCCATCAAGCTTTTCGCTAACTTTTTTAAACCCTTGGATTTGTTCCTCAACGCGCGTTTCGAGTTCTTTGTGAACCTCCTGGAGTCTGCACTCTCCGTGCCATTTCACGCTCAAGGCAAATGCAAACTGAAATATCTCATGGGATCGAATCGGTTTCTGAACGTAGAGCCGTTTATGAGCCGGAGGAACCCGGCGAGCAATGACATCCGGAGAAATATCCGTATATCCGGTCATGATGACAATTTCGACATCCGGGTCTAATTGACGGATATGTTCCGCGGCCCAAACCCCGTCGGGCCCCGGCGGCATCCTGACATCAATAAAAGCGATTGAAAACGGCCGGCCGAATTCCAGAGAATCTTTTACGGCACCCACCGCCTCATCCGCCTGCTGACAGGTTACGATATCAAATGATGGTGATGGTAGGTTTGGCGTGTTTTGAAAAGAGAATGTCTCCTTTGATCTCCGGGTGCTTGATTGAACCTTAGCGTTCCTGTTTGCACGAGAAAGAACCTGCCGAAATAAATCTAACATAGCGCGCTCGTCGTCCACAACGAGAATTCTGAAGGGATCTATTCCGGGTTCGACAGTGTTGACGTCACTATTTGAAATAATGCCGGCAAAATCTGTATTATGGAAAGTCAAAACAAGACCTCTGGTAATCGGTTCAAATATCCGGGATAACCGGACCGTTAAAATTGAACACTTGAAGAAAAAGCAATATCAGTCTTGTAAATGGAATGCAATACGAAGAAAGTATGATTTTTTTCGTATTTTTTTGGCTCCGAAATCTAGGTAAAAGGTACTAGTTCTCAAATTTAATCTAGTACCTTTTACCTAGTTAATTTTTCGAAAATATAGTACCTTTTACCTAGTTAATTTTTTTAAAAAAATACGAAAAAAATCATACTTTTGCCTGATTGATTTTATTTTCTGGAACTGGTAGTGAGGGTATAATCCGAATATTTCATGAAAATTTTCGAGAGTCCTTAACAATGTAAATGTTACCGAAGCCTTTTCACAAGTGCCTAAAGTTTGAAATGACCTAAAGTGCCTATTTATCCCGTCTTCATCGGGGAAGTTGAGGTACAGCTAACGCGCTGTCATTAAAATATAATTGGCTGATAAATTCCTTAACTTGAGCTCACTTTAGATACTTGTAACTTTTTCTGTTTTAATATCAAAGTCAGCATATCAGTAAAAACGTCGAGTAGGATTTGTAGTCCTTAGTAACTCATTGTAAAATAGAGGATATTGCTGTGAACTACATTGAAAAACGCGAAATGGAAAGATTCTCTCTCAAACTCCCGGCATTGCTTTCTCTGACGGATGAAAACGAAAAGCAGCGCGCCTTTAAATTTATGATCAGCAATATTTGTGCCGGCGGGGCGTTTTTCAAAACAGATCATCCTTTGTCGGTGGGAACGGATGTGAAAATGGACCTGATTCTCCCTTTAGACAAGTTTAAGAAGTTTGGAAGAAAAAGATCCCGTGTCGATGTTTCGGGATCGGTCATTCGAACAAATGATAAAGGCATGGCCGTTTGTTTTGACAAGAATTTTAGAATATCGACTTTGAATACCTGATTGAAGGTTTTGGAACCACTTCTATCGAAATAAAGGATAAATCCGGATCACGATATAGTTTGAGTCGTTTGAACCATTGATGAGGAAAATGTCGTTGGAGAATTTTATAATGGCGGACAAACCAACCGTTGAAGAATTGAAACAAAGGGTCAGGGAGTTAGAGGAAAAACCTCCCGGGGAAAAGCAATTAAACAGCCGAATACGGCTTCTTTTATTAGCAATAGAGCAAAGCCGTGAAGGTGTTGCGGTATCCGACCTGGATGGCATTTTAGAGTATGTGAACCCTTCCTTTGCAAAAGCTCACGGATATTCCCCTGAAGAACTTACCGGTAAACATCTCTCTGTTTTTCATACAACCAAACAAATGCCGTCCGTGGAAAGCGCCAACCAGCAGATTAAAGAAACCGGAAGTTTCAAAGGGGAAATTTGCCATGTCACCCGTGACGGCATTGAATTTCCTGCCTTGATGCACAATACACTGGTTCGCGATAACAACGGAAACCCCATCGGAATGGCGGCAACACTTCATGACATCACCGAACTCAAAAAATACCAGAGGGCGATCCGAGAGAGTAAACAGGAAAAAGAGTTGATTCTCAACAGCATGGTAGAGCATGTTATACACCAAGACACTGAAATGAGAATTCTATGGGCCAACCGGGCCGCCTGTGAATCCGTGAATTTGACGCCAGAAGAAATCGTCGGGCGCTTTTGCTATGAGATATGGTCCCAGCGCAGCCAGCCCTGTTCGGACTGTCCGGTCTTGAAAGCCATGAAAACGGGCCATACTGAAGAGAAAGAAAAATATACTCCTGACGGTAAATCCTGGTTTGTCCGGGGCCATCCCGTACGAGATGCAAATGGCAAAATTGTGGGCGCCATCGAGTTGACACTGGACATTACCGAACGAAAGCAGGCCGAGGAAGCGCTGCAGAAAGCTCATAACCAACTT
>JASFLX010000211.1:0-5494 GCA_050117895.1 Desulfobacterales bacterium
CACTAAATAGGGTTTATTTAATATCTTTGGGCCCAAACAACTCCGGCGCATCATAACCTATTAACGACTGCTCAGTTTCAATAGGTCCAAATAATTCGATTTTATGGGATTCTATGGATGGCTGATGGGTGCCCATAGGCCCAAAAAGTTCCACTGCATCGGATTCTATCGATGATTTTTCGGAAGGAAACTCTTGAATACTTTTTTTGCGGACTGATAAGGACAGAAAGGAAATCGGCATGGGTTTTCGAGATTTCAATAGAGCTTCAGGGATAAAGATATTATCACCGATTTTGATTCGGTTTGGATGAAGAGAAGGATTTGCTTGAGACAGGTGCTTCCAATTTTTCCAGGAACCCGTGTACCATTGCGAGATAGCGGAAAATGTTTCCCCCGGCCAACGAACCCTGTGTATGTAAAAGTCGGGTTCTAATGTCGATGATGGGGACTTAACTCCTGAGGTAGTCTTTTTTACTATAGCATCTGTTTCAAGCTTAATTTCCGCCGGGACAGGAAGTTCTTGCAGTATTGGCCTGGAATAAGTTTTTTGAAAACCACAACCGTTTAACACACCCAGCAATGCGAGAATCAACAGGCACCGGGCTAATTTCTGCCATGCCTTAACCATTACTGTGCATCTCCCGAGTTATTCTTTAACCGGTTCAGATATTTTCGAACCCTTTGATTTCCGGGATTGACAATCAGAGCCTTCTCAAGGTTGTCAATGCACTGGTTTCTTTTTCCTTGTTTTTGTTGGACCACAGCAAGGTTGAAAAGAGCTTTGTCGAGATAGTTTGGTCTTGACTCGGCGACGAGAAGAAACATTTTTTCGGCATTCATATAATTCTTTTTTGATGCATAAATAAAGCCGAGATTAAAAAAAGAATCCGTAGGACGGTAATTAAGATCAGCGGCTTTTTGGAATTCGTTGATGGCCCTGGTGTAGTCTTTCGATTTGGTGAAGAGATTTCCCAAATCAAAGTGTGCCCCGGCATTTTGAGGATCAGCCTCAAGTGCTTTAAGGAGTAATATTTGCGCTTCACCGGGATTTTCCCTCAAGAGCATGCCTGCCTGACCTCGCAGAGCCTGTGAAAAATACACTTTAATTTCTGGAATAGTTATCGGGTTTCGGGCTATGATATCTTCAAATAATTTAACGGATCGGCTGTAGTTCCTGTTGCTTAACTCCTGTTTGGCCAGTTCTAATGCAATGGGTTCCCGTGTCTTGGATTTTCCGGCTGGCACCACCTCTATGGAATGGCTGGGTGTTGGCGTAGAGCCGCTCTCAACATATGTTAGCGAGGAAAAATGACGGCCGGGTTCATTCGAATATGATGGTGGCGCGGTGTGTACAGAAGGTGTCGGTTTCTGTATATTTTCTTTTGAAGATATCCCTTTATTGGATAAACCACCAAGGACCATGAGGATGACGGCCAAAGTCACGGCAGAGCCCCAGAAGAACACTCTTTTTTGTGACTTTATAAGGGCAGTACACCAAAGGATTATTCTTTTTTGTGACTTTATAAGAGCAGCACACCAAGGGATTATTAATTTTTGTAAGTTCGTAAGGGCAGAGCCCCAGAGGAATAGTTTTTTTCGAATGTGCGTAAAAGTAGGCTCAAGAGAATTTTTGATTGGATTTACCTTGGTTTCTTCCTCTAAATTCATTTTCTCTTTGGCACCTTCGGGTCGTTGGTCAGAAGTAAAAGGATATGTTACAAAATGGGACAAATGTTCATCGGAAGACGGGTCGGAAAAATTTGAAACTTCGATTTTCTTGATTTCACCGGGAAGACTGAGCTCTTTAGAACATTCCTTGATGATGGCCGGGGAAATCTTTTTCAAATCTCGGACATAACCTGTTAAGAGGGCATGATCACAGATTTTGTTAATAAGGCGAGGATACCCATTGGAAAAACCATAAACTTTTTGGATTGCCCTTCGATGGAAGAGTTTTTTCTCGGTCCCGGCGATTTTCAATCGGTGTTTAATATACTCAAACGTTTCAATTTCTGACAATGGTTGAATTTGGTAGGTCAGCATAATTCTTTGTCGAAGCGCACGACATTCTTGTGAGGCCAGGGTTTGATTTATTTCGTTTTGCCCAATAAAGAATATGTTGATTAATTTTTGCTCCGGGAGTTCTATATTTGATAACAGTCGAATATTTTCGAGAAGGTCTTTTGACAAATTATGCGCTTCATCAATTATGAGAAGAACATTTTTATTTTCCGAATATACTTTTTTTAAAAACCGGCTAAAGTAAACAATAAAATCTACTTTGTTGTCAAATTTTTTGGGAATATTAAATGATATCGCAATAAAATTAAAAAAATCAATGAGATCCAAAGCAGGATTCGTTATATACGCAACAAACGTATCATTTTCGAGATTCTCTAATAAAGCATGAATCAAGGTTGTCTTACCCGTACCAACGTCTCCGGTAACCAGCAGGAATCCCTTTTGGTCTACCACACCATACTTCAGAGTTGCCAAGGCTTCCTTGTGCTTATCTCCAAGCCAAAGAAATTTTGGATCTGTGGTTATCTGAAACGGCTTCTTAAGCAAATTGTAATGAGATAGGTACATATCTATCGTTTGATTAAACTCTTTATAATATCGTAATTGGAATATGTGGCCGGAAATCAGCCGAAATGATCAGTCCAATAACTCTTCAGGTTTTTTCTTGTATATTATGAATAAGCTTAACCTGTTTTTTATGCAAATATCATGCAAAATCAATAAGTTGTAGTGATTTAGAACAAATATGGCAAATAATCAGATAGTTATAGCTTTCATAAAGTAAGGAATGGGATGCTATTGAATCGAAGAATATCTATAATTGAGAGGTAAATTCTATAAAATTTATGTAAATTATTACACAATTTTCCATATCTGAATCCACCATCTAACTGAATTTTGGCATCTATATTTTTTTGAGGTAATTAAATCCAAATCAAAGCAGTATACTGTGAAAATTGTTTCCAAAAGATCGCAGAGTTCATCCCGGACCTTTTCGAAAAACTCGTTTGGAGAGGCTCTTCGATTTTTCTAATCTTCATTTTTAATCGATCAATGATCTGAGCAGGGGTTTCTTTACGCAAAAGCGCCTGAAATTGATTTCCATAAAACCTAACCGCACTGATTCCGAGTATGATAATATCATACGCTTTCCAGGAATCTTCCCGCCGTATCATTTTAATTTCTACCGGAACTTCCAGGTTCTTCCAAAGCACATTCACCCGAGCGACAGCTATTGATTCGCTGATTAAGTTTTGACCGATTAAAATGACTTTTTCATTATTATATTTTTCTTGCAGCAGGGTCAGGTAAAAAACCGTTACAAACTTGGAAAAAAGATTTGTAAATTCATCAAGTTGCTGTGGCTTGAATTTTAACCAATTGTTTGCCAGAGCACGCCGACAAAACTCTTTATAGTCAACGTTTTGGTTGACAATCTCAGACAGCTTTTGACGTTGGAGCTCTTTTTGGCTGGTATCTTTATAAACTGGATCTTTTAATATGTGAGTTCCTTGGTCTATTAATTCCTGTAATACAGCTATGGGCTGTTCCGCATAAGCAAACGTAGAGAGTGCTGCTAGAATAATAACAACTGCAACCAGAGCCTTTTTCAAATTTGTTCCTATATGAAAAGAGTTGTCCACGATGGCGCCCCATCGAAAATACCAAAATTGAGAACAACGAAATTGAGATTTTGGTTGTTATGCATCGCTTGAGGGGATGGACACTAACTAATATCTTAAATTGTAATTCTCAAGTCAACCAAATCCTTTTTTTTGTCAATTGTCAAGTCACCTGGGTACACGTACAAATTTCGACCCTATATCTTTTCATTTAAACTCGGTTATTTATTTAACGGCTTTTGCCTGATCTTAAAGTCAAATAAAGTTTGTCGATGTGCTTTTATCAATCGAATAAGTATTATTGAAATTGAACAACCTATTATGATCCCGGCGTCCTGAAATCCTTGAAAAAAAACGGTATTTAAAACATCGCTCCAGCCACTATGTCCTGCACTCCAACTTACCTCCAAAGGCCAAAAAAAAGAAACCGGTGAACTGGTAAAGAAAAAATCTGCTAAAACATGGGAAAGTATTATCAAAAAACAAACACCAAATTTTACCCTTGGAATTTGAGATGAGAATTTCCATGCTCTTGATGCCAGGAATCCCATAATCAAAGCAAATAATAAGCTATGAGTCGGGCCACGATGAAAGGCGTTTCCGTTCCATTTTATAAGAAGGCCAATAATTACGTCAAAATCTGGCATATTGGTAAGAATAGTTAAAAAAATAATAAGTTTTAAATTATTTCTCTTAGAATTATTATTCGTACTCAGTTCGTAAGTAGCTAATCCAATAGCGGTATGCCCCATAGGTAATGGCATTAATGACCTCCTAAAAACAAGTGTTTTTTCCCGTTTTATTTCGATAATATTAGATAAGGCTACTTTCTATCCAAAAACTATGCCAAACGAATTAATCAGACAAATATCTTAATAAAACAATTAGTTATAAATCAATTAAAGTTTAGAGATATAAAATCTATGGACACAATTATTGTGGAATTCACTTCACAATATAACTCGTTTTACATATTTTTGGGGCAATACAAGGGAAGTAAAAATCTGAAAGGCGTCTAAAAATAGGGCAGATCGTTAGATGGTCTATGGATGGTTAAATGAATATATCACACAAAGTTATATTTTCTGAGACGATGTCTTATCGTTGGCGTCGAGGCGCCAATAGTCCGCCGGCCTTCCGCACCATTCAAGGAATTGTCTCGTGTCACTGCCGAGCTGCTCTATGGCCCATTGTCTATCCGTTCGGTTCCAGTTTGTATCAATATGGGAGGTTCGGTTAGGCAGTTGCAGCTTTTTGATTCTGCTTTGGCTGGACGCGATAGCCAGATGGGAGTGCTGGATCTTAATCCAAGGATCTACACCCATAAACTCGAAAACATCAGCCAGCACTGCATCCGGATCGGTAACGTACTCATCGAACCATATGATCTTAATGCGACGGTCCGAAAAATACTTTCTGTAGACACTGATGTTTTTCCAGTACCGACTCGACTCGATAATATTTGGCTCTCTGCGAACCATATCATTTATGGAGTTTTCAATAGACGGAAAACCTGGCGTGGTCATCCACTCGATGTAAGCCGATTCCATTCGGTCAAGGGGATGACGGACTGAGTAAAGAATTTTCGCGTCCGGAATATGTTTAATAATACGTGATATTGTATTTGGGAAGGCGCTTGCCCGTGAGTATGACGTGGACGAATCCACGATAGCCCTCTCGCCGTTATAGTGTGAAAAACGGGACAGATACCAGTCCCAACCGAGGGCGTATTGACGGTTTTCGGAAAAGAAATGCGGTTCCTTTCCTTTGGCAACGATAACGTCGGGGTGGTTTGAAAGCATTACGCTGATGCTGGTAGTTGCAGACTTTTGTGCACCGATGAATAGGAA
>JASFLX010000212.1:0-5448 GCA_050117895.1 Desulfobacterales bacterium
ACGAGTGATATAAAGAAGGTCTTTATTTTTTGCTTCAAGAGTCATTGATGGATTAAATGTTAGATTAAATATAGTAGAAATCATAAAACAAAAGGCACTCCATATGATTTTATGGAATGCCCTTTGTTAATTTCAAAAATGGGAAGCTAAACCACAGTTACATTTGTTGCAGCCGGACCTTTTTGGCCTTGTTCAATCTCAAATGTAACTCGGTCGCCTTCATCAAGTGTCTTGAAACCGGTTGCATTGATTCCCGAATGATGAACAAATACATCCGGACCATCTTCCTGCTCAATGAAGCCATAGCCTTTGCTGCTATTAAACCATTTTACAATTCCATTAGCCATCGTGACACTCTCCTTTCAAAAAATTCTCATAGTTCCAGACTTCAGGTTGCCGCTTTGACAAATGGAACTTTCCTTCAGAACGAAACCGGTCCGCCAATTAAGAATGGACCTTTATTGATTATTTCAATTATAATATCCTTTTTGAGGAAAATCAAGGGAATTATACAGTCATTTTTTTTCGGCAGAGTGAAATGAAGATCCCGTTATTCCAACATTCTTCCGCCATTACGGGATGAACTGTTTGTTTCTCAGCATAAACTCAGACAACTCGCTTAAGATGCATTATGGAGTTTTTCTTGACAGATTATAACCTAAATTTTATGTTGCAATAGTTACAACAGTTACAACAGTTACAATAGTTGCTCTATTAATCATTTGAAAATAGAGATAAAACCAATATGGCAGAAAAAAAGGATGTTTTTACTATTCCCCGGGCTGCCGAGTATTGTTCCATACACAGGGTTACCCTGTGGCGATGGGTCAAGTCAGGGGAACTTAAGTCATTTCATACTCCCGGTGGTCATTTCAGAATTCTTAAAGAGGATTTGGAATCGTTTATGCGTGAAAAGGGAATGCTTTTACCCTTCCACAAGCATTCAAATAAAAAAAAGATTCTGATTGTCGATGATGACCCAAAGATTCGTGAGCTACTTAACAAAATTCTGTCTTCCAATGGCTATAGGACTGAGGTCGCCTCAGACGGTTTTGAGGCCGGAGCCAATATTCTGCGGTTTAAACCCGACCTTATGATTCTTGATCTGTTTATGCCGGGTATGGACGGCTTTGAAGTCTGTAAACGAATGAAGACAGATCCAAACGCCTCTCATATAAAAATATTGGCCATTACGGGTTTTGATACAGATGAAAACAGAAAACGAATCATGAAAGCAGGCGCAGATGGTTATCTGGCAAAGCCTATGAGAAAAAAAAGACTACTTCAAAACATAGAAGAAATTTTTGAGCAATAATAATCAAGGAGAAATAACTAATGGCATGCATTCTTATCATAGACGATGAACCACAACTCCTGGACATGCTCGGCCAGACTTTAGAGCGTGAAGGGTATGACATAGTGAAAGCGTCAAACGGAAGGGAGGGGATAAAACTTTACCGGCAGAACCCGGTCGATTTAATAATTACAGACATTATCATGCCTGAGAAGGAAGGTATTGAAACGATCTTTGAACTAAGGAAAGACTTTCCGGATTTAAAAATAATTGCCATATCCGGAGGTGGTAGAATCGAACCGGAGGAATATCTAGATATCGCCCAAAAAATAGGAGCACAGAGGACCTTTGCCAAACCGGTCGCACGAGACGAACTTCTAAAAGCGGTTCGGGAGCTTTTAGGATAACCATCAATTTGAATTTTGACATCTGCCATTTAATGTTATAATCAAAATCTTCGTCGTCTTATTTTGATTTCAGGGAAATCCGATTTTCATCCTGAGGGACACAAATGGTCAAAAAAATAAATTTTATTTCGGAAGATTATAAAATAGAGGGGCTTTTCAATAAAAGAGACGAGACGAGGGGGGTCGTGGTGACCCATCCGCATCCGCTCTACGGCGGAGATATGTATAATATGGTGGTTGAAACCATTGTGCATATCTATAATATAAAAGGATATTCAACATTAAAATTTAATTTCAGGGGGGTTGGAGAAAGCCGGGGTCAATATGATAATGGCGTAGGCGAACAGAAGGACGTTTTGGCCGCCCTCTCATTTCTTGCTGATATGGGCGTTAAAAGAATAGATCTTGCCGGGTATTCGTTCGGCGCTTGGGTTAATGCACATGCCGTCACTCAGGGGGATAGTGTTGTGGAGAATATGGCGATGGTTTCACCTCCGGTGGGGTTTATGGATTTTAACGCAATAAGCGCAATGAACGTTTTAAGGTTTGTTATAACCGGCAGCCGGGATGATATTGCACCCGCTGATGCTGTAAAAAAAATGCTGCCCACATGGAACCCCAATGCTCGATTTGAAATTGTTGACGGTGCTGATCATTTCTACGGAGGATATCTGGGTCAACTCGAATCTGTTTTGTCTTCCTGTATTTAGCCGATGAAAGTTATATCCGTCTAAATTTATACTTGCATGTGAAAGCCTCCGATAAGTGAAAAACTCAGGTTATACCTTTCCGTTATTCCTGATGGGTTGAATCCTCTGTGTTTATATTTTTAATGTGTGTGATTCATCGGTTTGTTAGAAGTGGTTTCATAGCCTCCCCTCAGGCCCAATTTTTGTGTTGGCGCGAGGGATTCAATACTCGAAATATTAAATATATTCCTGCGCTTGAATCCCTCACTCCGCCTTGACTTTGAACCTGATTGAAGGTTTTGAAACCACTTCTAAAGATTTCATAAAAAGGTGAGATGAGGCTTAAAAAAGTTAAGACATTTTTATGGATTCTTTTACTATTTGCAGGCTTGTTTTTTTTATCTTGCAGTATTTTTAAGACCACCTACAAAGTCACAAAATATACCTTAAAAACAACATATAAAGTAACGAAAGGTGTTGGAAAAGTAGTATATAAAATAGGCAAATTTAGTTTTGTCGTCGTCATGGCTCCCTTAAGCTGGCCGTTAACCCATGGAGAGATTGAATCTATCGACAATTTATCTCCAAAAGATGCGATTCGAAAGGGTCGTGTCAAGAAAGCACCTTATGTGGTCAAAGGTAAAAGGTATGTGCCCATGTCTGTAAAAGAAGCCGGTAAATACCGTCAAAAAGGAATCGCGTCATGGTACGGGTATGAGACGCTTCGTCAAAAAGGAGGGCATATGACGGCCAATGGCGAAGCTTTTGATCCCAAAGGACTGAATGCCGCTCACAAATATTTGCCGCTTCCGACATACGTTAAGGTTACAAATCTGGAAAATAATCGAATGATCATTGTTCGAGTAAACGATCGGGGTCCTTTTGTAGCCGGAAGGATTATCGATCTTAGTGCCGGTGCAGCTAAAAGGCTTGGATTTTATAAAAAAGGAACCGCAAGGGTTTTGGTGGAAACTATAGAGATCGAAGGTTAGCCAGTGTCCATCCATAAATGATCTTTTTGCTTGCCCAGTTAAATCCGTATTTAATATTTAACCGGGGCCCAATCTCTGTGATATGTCCAAAAGATTAATTCGCCAAAGTTCGGTGGCGAATAACTCCTCGGAATATTAAACATATGCCTGCCTGTCCCGTAGGTCTCCGTTGTAATACCGGAACAGACCGGCAGGTTGTACCGGGGTGGTTATTTTTTTCACATGCCTTGATCTTGAACAAAAAACCTCATTTATGGATGGACACTAACCGGTAAACGTATTATCTGAATATTGTATGAAAATTAATTAAAATTGCGGGTTATATAGGAACATACTATTCATGCGATGGAAATGGATATTAGGTATTGCTGTTTTTCTTATTGTTGCGTTGATCGTAGGGATATTTGCAATTCTGTCAAGCTATGACTTCAACAATTTAAAACCTCAAATTGCCCGGATGGTCAAGGATACCACCGGCCGTGAGCTTTCGCTGAAAGGTGACCTGGAGTTTGAAATCGGCTTTACTCCGAGCCTGGTTATAGAGGATGTGAGCTTCCGGAATGTGTCATGGGGTTCACGGCCTGAGTTGGCCAAAATCAGGCGATTAGAGGTCCAGGTGGCTGTCCTTCCATTGATCAGAAGGGTTATCCTTTTCAAACGGTTGATTCTGATCGAGCCCGATATCCTCATTGAGACCAACAGGGCCGGCAAATCAAACCTTGAATTTGAAACCGTAAAAAAGAGGGAGGCTGAAAAATCGGTAGAAAAAGCACCCGCATATGGCAAATCAATTTTGTCTTCGCTCACCTTCAAAGAAGTTCGGATCGAAAAAGGTCGTTTTACATATAACGGCAGACCATCCGGCCGGACCTATACGGTGGCTCTGGAACGTGCAACGGCTTCTGCGGGCCCCGACGGTTCTGTTGCTTTGAAGCTCGACGGAGGATACAACAGTAAGCCTTTCCGGGTTAACGCAACCTTGGGCCCAGTGACTGCGTTGACCGATCCGGATAAAGCATGGCCGGTGAAGCTGACATCCAATATTGCGGGTTCAACGTTCGTTATTGACGGAGTGGCGAAAGATCCCATAAATGGCAAAGGTCTGAATATCACGGTTACGGGAAACGGCCGATCTATTCCAGAGGTTTTAAAGCTGTTCAATATAACCTATATTCCGGAATTAGGTCCGTTTGATGTATCGGCCAAGCTCACGGATCCTGACGGCAGGCTGAGATTAACGGATATCGACCTCAAGGTGGGCAATGAAGCATTGACCCGGGCAAGGTTCACGGGTTCGATCCGGGATCTCCTAAAAGGTAAAGGGCTTGCTATAACGGTTACGGGAAACGGCCGATCCATTCCCGAGCTTTTAAAGCGGTATAATATAACCTATGTTCCGGATTTAGGTCCGTTTGATGTATCGGCCAAGCTCACGGATCCTGACGGCAGGCTGAGATTAACGGATATCGACCTCAAGGTGGGCAATGAAGCATTGACCCGGGCAAGGTTCACGGGTTCGATCCGGGATCT
Organism: Desulfobacterales bacterium; assembly: GCA_050117895.1. Lineage (GTDB taxonomy): Bacteria > Desulfobacterota > Desulfobacteria > Desulfobacterales > UBA11574 > S5133MH16. Next base: position 4,913 of record JASFLX010000212.1, read on the forward strand.
CCTAAAAGGTAAAGGGCTTGCTATAACGGTTACGGGAAACGGCCGATCCATTCCCGAGCTTTTAAAGCGGTATAATATAACCTATGTTCCGGATTTAGGTCCGTTTGAAGTGTCGGCCAAGCTCACGGATCCTGACGGCAGGCTGGGATTAACGGACATTGACCTCAAGGTGGGCGATGAAGCGTTGGCCAAGGCAAGGTTCACGGGTTTGGTCAAAGATATTACGGCCATAAAAGGAATGAATCTAAACTGTGATATTCGGGGCAAAGATATCGCAAATCTAAAAAAGATTACCGGCAAGCCCATACCTTTGAACGGCCCCTTTTTCGTTTCCGGCAACGCTGTCGCCCTTTCGGCAAAATCCTACAAGGTTTCTGACCTTAAAGCATCAATCCAAGAGGACGATCTAAATGGATCGCTTGAAATAAATCTGGCCGGCAAGAAGCCACGGATCACGGCTGACCTTTCATCCCAAAAATTCGATTTGCGGCCCCTGTTGTCAAAAAAAGGCAATAAGACCGGCGAGCCGGAAAAGG
>JASFLX010000213.1:0-5426 GCA_050117895.1 Desulfobacterales bacterium
CTTCTCGATATCGATAAAGCCATAAGGGAAAAGATTTGGTTTGACAATCAGTTCTGGCCCTTTTAACCCGAATCCTGTCTTGAAAATAACAAAAAGCCTCACCAGGCTCAGGACAGGCATACCATTAGTGATTTTTTATTGGTTTACGGGAATCGTAGTCACCGGTACCGGAGATTCTTTTAACACTTTTTCAGTTACGCTACCAAAGCGAAAATGCCCCCCTTCCCCTCGGCTTGCCATCACCACCAGATCAACTTTTTCTTTATCAATCAGTTTTAAAATCTCCAATGCCGGATCACCGACGGCAATGTGTTTGATGTACAGGGGGCACCCTTCCAAATACTTATCGCAAATTTGATCCAGGCGACGTTTGGCTGATTTGTCTGCCCATTGCATAAGTTTGTCGATGTGCGCTTTGTCAAATTCTCCGTACCATGATACGTGATGGGCAATATCTTCGATAACGTAAAGCACGTGAATTTCCGCTCCATATTGCATGGTCAACGAAGTAACATAAGGCAAGGCCTTTTGAGCGCTGCTTGAGAAATCCGTTGGCCAGAGCACCTTTTTTACTTCCAGGCCAGTTTTTCTTGCATCCATGATAAACCTCCTTGATATGGCATTGCTTTAAATAAATTTAAAAAAACAAACTAACTCATATGATAACTACTTTGTGGCAGTTGTAAAGTCTCTTGAGATTATAAGAAAAAATAAAGCCAGGTCCTAAAGTAACGCATTTCAAACAAATCTTTGAAGCTGCACTCGACTCTCTTGACTTATAATTTAACTGACTTATTCTCTAATCAGTCTTTAAGTGCTTCGCCCCGCCCGCCATTGCAAGCTTGCCCGCCAGCTGAGCAAGACAAGGCGGCCTGGGGCGCGAGCGGTCAGACCCAATTGGAACAAAAGCCCGGATGAAACAGAAAAATTTCTCCGGTTAAAAAGGATCATAAGCTATCTCAAAATAAAGATTTTGGTTCAAGATCAAGGCGGGACCGAGTTTTAACCCGCAGGCATACTCAAGTATGTCGAGGACTTAAAACGAGGGCCCAACGCCGAGGTTGGGCCAAAAGATTATTTTGAGATAGCTCATAAAAAGGAGGCCTTATGGAGCGTTTCGAATATGAAATTACCCAACACTCTTCGGATACCTTTGATAAGATAATCTATTTCTGTAGTGAGTCCGGCCAATGCGGTATTGATGAAGTCTCAAAAGATCAGACGAGAATTTTGGCTGATATTCTGAACAACCGGGGGGAAAAAGGCTGGTCGCTTATCCAAATTTCTTTCGGCAAAGATGGCGTGATGGCATTTTGGAAACGTCGTGTTAAAGACAAAAAGAGATAGCCGTGGGAAACAAGACCAAATGTTTTGCTTTAATCACACGCAATTAATTAAAACAGAATCTTTTCAGGAGGTCTTCGTTCAGGGACATGTTCGTGGGGAGTTTTATTCTGGTTCCATTCCTCTGACACATAAAGGTTGCAATAGCAACTGCCGTATTCTTCAACATCCGGAAGCCTGTATACACAGGGACAGATTATATCTTTGTCGTTATCTTTAATTCCGGAAGCCAGCCTGCAGGGACATGCCATGTAGCCGTAGCGCTTCTTGTTTGTAATCAAGGCGTCAAGCAATTCAAACACCCGCTCTCTATCCTTGTTAAAAAAATATCCTTTGGACTCCTGAGTCTTTTTCAGCATCTCATAGAGTTTTTCGACTTCCATTATAATCCAAGCGCCTCCTTTATCTCATCTTCCTTATACCCAACGATGACTGTATCGCCGATGATAATTGTAGGAAAAGAACATTTGGGATTAAATTTTTTGACATCTTCCAGTATTGCCTTACGTTCTTCACCTTCCAAAAGATCGACATCAACAAAATCATACCGAACCGTGCAATCGCTAAGGAATTTTTTGGTGGACTTGCAATGGCTACAGGTGCTTAGAGAATATATTTTTATTGGGGTGTCAGACATATGAGTATCCTTTCACCATAAATTTTTAGTTGGAAATAATAAAGCACACTTAATAAAATTTTACAACTATTTCTTCATAGGATTTTCGCCATTTAGACGGAGCCAATTCCATGTCTTTTTTGAAATATCCAACAGCCAGCAAAAGCGGAACCCAGTAATTATCCGGGATGTTGAATTCCTTCCGCACCGCATGGTGATCAAATCCGTCCATGGGGTGGGTGTCAAGTCCAAGGTTTTTTGCAGCCAACATCAATGTCATGGCAAAAAAGCCTGTATTTTTACAGGCAAAAGCCAGCTGTTTGTCTTTACTTTCCCCATAAAGGGATGTACGGGCATCTGCAAACCATTGACGCTGATCCTCGTTCATGGCTTTAGCCGTAATCATCTCTTGAAAATTTTTTTCAACAAACGGGTGGCCTTCTTTCCACCCATCTTGATCAGCCAGCACAATGAGCGTTACCGGCGCTTCGCTGACTTTGGGCTGGTTCCAAGCCAGGCTCTGAAGGCGCGTTTTCTCTTCATGCCCTCTCAAGATAATCAGACTCCACGGCTGTAGATTAAAACTTGACGGCACCTTTGCCGCAGTTTCAATCATTGCTCTCAGTGTTTCATCCGGAACGTCCTTATCCGGATCAAAAAAATTAACTGCACGTCTATTATTAATTACATCTATAAATTCCATAATTGACCCCTTATTCTGCTAATAAGTATTCATCCATAAACATTTATTGGACACAAATTAAGTTTCCAATGCAGAAATGAGCAATTTTTCGCAAGGTCAAGGCAATCAAGGAATTACGCGGAGGCGTACACGTAGTACGCCGCACAAGTGATTCCGCAGATTGACGCAGAGATTGCGGAAAAGGGCCATTTCTGGATGGAAACTAGTTAATTGAGCAGGTTCTTCACTTCCTCCGGATCCGTAACCGGTGGTTTGCACGATTTGCCCTTACAAACATAGGCTGTGGTCTTGTTGTCTAATCTTTTAAACGACGAGATAATTGGAAGCTGTCGGGCCAGCCTTCCGCGGATGGTATTATCTACAAGTATAACCGCCTTGCCGGGAATAAAGAAAGAATTTATGGTTCTTAGCATTGAGCGCGTATCTTCCCCGTTACGATCTCCGTCGATGACCACTTCAACCGGTTCTAATCGTGATATAATCAGGGCAACCAGAAGTTCCGGGGCTGAATCCGGCTGTGAATTAACTCTTGATAGAACACTTTCCAAAGTTCGTTCGACCACGGTCGAATATTTCCCTGAATCGGCAAACCTTGCAAGACGAAATGCATTCAAAACAGCTACTGACCCGGCAGAAGGTGTTACACTGTCAGCATCCTCCTTTACACGCAAATCAATCTTTTTATCATGTCCCTTGCGGGTCATAAAAAAGCCGCCATTTTCTGTATCGTAAAACAATGTTATCTGTTCATCCATAAGTTCAAGGGCCCATTCCAACCATCCTGGATCGAAATCGGCTTCATAAAGATCCATGAGGCCATGGATTAAAAAAGCATAGTCACTGGCCATACCGACAATTTTGCTCTCTCCTTTACGCCACCGTCTGTAAAGTTGCTTGGTTTCAGAATGATAAAGATTTTTTTGGATAAATTTCGCTGCATTTCGGGCTGCCATCAGGTATCTTTCGTCTTCCAACACTTGATATGCCCTGGACAAAGCGGATATCATAAGGCCATTCCAAGAGGTAAGGATTTTGTCGTCCAGGTGTGGCCGGGGTCTGGCGGATCGGGCCTGTAATAGCTTTGATTTCGATTCATCCATCAATTGGGATATCTCACTTTTCGATCGGCTAAATTTATCAGCGGTCTCATCCAGAGAATGGGCGGCAAATAAAATGTTTTTACCTGTAAAATCCCCATGTGGGTCATATTCGACATTTCCTTCCGAATGCAATCCGTAGTGGTAAGAAAATATCTTACCCGGCTCAGGGCCTAATACAGCATCGATCTCTCTTTGATCCCATACATAGAAGGCTCCTTCGATCTTCTTTTTATCACCACCATTGGAGACTGAGTCTGGTGGAATACTATCCGCATCTTCTGCCGAATAAAATCCGCCATCCGGATGAGTCATATCCCGCAGAACATAATCGGCTGTTTCCCTTGCAATCTTTTTAAAAAAAGGGTTACGGGTAATCAGGAAAGCATCCAGGTAATTTCTAAGCAGCTGGGCATTGTCATAGAGCATCTTTTCAAAATGGGGGACATGCCATTTCGCGTCTGTGGAATAGCGGTGAAACCCTCCGCCCAATTGATCATAAATTCCGCCGGTTGCCATGGCACGAAGTGTAAAATTTGCCATTTCAAGGGCCGTATCGCTTAAGTTATCTTTTTTGTCGCCATTTTTAGCATAAAAATAATAAGCAAATAAAAAATTCTGAATTGAGGGAGACGGAAACTTGGGAGCCTGACTGAAACCGCCTAAATTTTGGTCAAATCTTGTGGAAAAATTATTCAAGGCATTATCCAGCAAGTTTGTATCGATGGGTCCATGACTTGAAGACCATGACAGGTAATTTTTTATAATCCTTGACAATTCCTGACCGGAAGCGAGAAGTTTTTTCTTTTTTGAAGGATCGTTCCAGGCTGTGGCAATAAGATTCAAAAGGTCGGGCCATGATAACATCCCCGGTTTAGACACAGGCGGGAAATAAGTCCCCCCGTAAAAGGGTTCCAATTCGGGTGTAAGAAAGACATTTAACGGCCAACCGGCTGAACCGATTAAGGCTGAAACTGCGGTAATGTATATTTTATCAAGATCGGGACGCTCTTCCCTGTCCACTTTGATACATACAAAGTTTTCGTTCATCAGTTCAGCGATTTTCAAATCCATGAACGATTCTTCCTCCATAACATGGCACCAGTGACAGGTTGAATAACCTATGGATAAAAGAATAGGTTTATTTTCCGATTTTGATTTTTCAAATGCTTCATCTCCCCACGGATACCAGTCAACCGGATTATTGGCGTGCTGGAGAAGATATGGGCTTTTTTCATGAATAAGCCGGTTATGTTTTATATGTTCTTCAGTCATTTTTTTCTCCTGGTCCAAAATATGTACACTAAGTCTGTAAATAAAAAAGAGAAAAACCGGTACCGTAAGTATAAAAATGCGTTTATTAACATTAGAATGTACTCCGATTCGGTTTTTTTTCATTTTAAATGATCTAAATTAATAACAAAAAAACTTTATTTTAACTCTTGACAAATAAATGTTTGCAAAATAGAGTTATTAGTAATCATTACTATTATTATTCATTTGTCAAGTTATCAAAAACCAAACCTTTCAGTGAATGAAAAAATTATCTCTAAAAAGGAGGAACTTCTAATGGCAGAAGAAAAAAAAGAAGTTAAGGCGAAAAAGCCGAAGAAGTTGGCGGATCCGATTGCAGCGTCCATTGACCCCGCGACTCAGGAACTGATCG
>JASFLX010000214.1:0-5405 GCA_050117895.1 Desulfobacterales bacterium
ATTATCCCTCCGCCCCTTTTTCAAGCTCATCCAGTCTGTCAGGCTCCGAAACAGCAATGTCCACAAGGCACTTGGGGATGGAGCTCTGATCGCACATAACTCTGATTTCTTTCTCCTGATCGCTAAATTCCATGATTTCGCGAATGGACTCGATGTATTCGAGCATCTCATCCGGCGGAATTTCTTCCAATTTAGGTCCTGCAGCCTCTTCCTTTTTCCGTGCAGCCGCCTCTTCTTCTAACCTTTGTTTTTCCTTTAATTCCTCTTCCATTGCCTGTTTGACATCATTGATCTCGTCTTGGTCAACTTTTGCCATCTCGATTATCGATTTTTCGGAGACGTTGTTCGTAAGAAGGTGCTTCACCTTTTCTTCGTTGGACTTGCCCTCTACTGCCTCAAGCAGCTTGGCTATTCTTTTCCTCTCTGCACGTTCCTTTTCCATCTCGGTATTCACCTGTTTCAACTTCTCCCCGGTAATGTCCAACGCGTTAGTAATTACTTCAGGAGCTACTTTTTTCTCAATGAGTAATCTGATACCTTCATCGTCGGGCATGCCTTTTGCCTTGGTAATGAGCAGATCAAGTTTTGTCTTCTCGAAAATCCGTATCACATCTGGTCTACGCTCGGCTAATTTGAGTTCTGGCCATGTTTTTCCGAGGTCGTTGATGAGCTTATTCACTGCAAAATAAAGGTCAGCTACGTCCTCCAGTGTAAGTGCGGCGATCGCAGTGTTGAAATCCTCCATAAGGGGCCTTCCTACCTTGCGTGCGTCATCCATTGCGTATCTCAATTGACGAATATTACCCCCATGACGCGAAACATTATAACCTGCGTTGTCAAGTTCACCCGCAATCCGTTGAATCGATGCTTCAAAGTTTTCCTCTGATAGCTCCTGCGAATCGAGCTCAAGGATATTCTTCTCGATTAACAACCAGAGAGGCTCTTTTTTTGTTGTGTCGCTTGTCGTCATTTTCAATCTCCTTTTTAATGTTTTATATCGAAAATAAATGCACCGGTCGAATTCCTCCGAAACAGTGTCTTTGACTCCCTCTATGATAAAAACAAGTTGATAAGAACCTGTTTTCCCAACCATAGACTATAGAGAATCATCTAAGTGGGTCAAGAAAAAAAACCACAACTTGTATGGAGTGGTCTGCCAGCGCACACTATTATCAATGAACGACTTCATCGGCATGAGTTTGGCGTATCGTTTTTCGCCCAATCGCAAGATGAGCAGGGCAGAGCAGCTGTTTTTATCCTTATGGGAATTTTGTAAATTGCTTTTAAATCGGCTGAAATTTTAACGAATTAAACCTTGAGATATCAGGACAAAAAAAACAAATATAAGCCGATTGCGATAAATTGAGAATATCAAACCGTGGACTATTTGCCACAGTGCTTGGTCTTTAATACCCGTTATCTATCGTGAAATACAATAGACAGTTTTGATTTTTAGAAATTATGTTGAATCCCATATATTGTGGTATGCCTAAAATTTGAGAAATGCATATATATTGATATTACCACATTGAAATCGAGTTTGTCAAAACCTGTGCTTTCTTGCCATGATGCAAAATCCGCCAAATTAACACATATCAAATTGGGACTGTAAATATCAAGAGAAGATCATTTTTCAGATATCGTTTTCATATTGCACTATGTGATGGTGTAGGATTTTGTCGTGACTACAATTTGATAATTGCATGATTAAATTTTTGTCAATTCAAATTATTTCACAATTTTGAGAATCTCCCTGAACTGTTCTCCTTCTGCCACTTTAAGTAGCTCAAATAGAGCGGTTTCGACACTCGTCAAACTGACACCAGAATCTCTCATTCTCTGTAAACCGATTTCCTTGTTCTCCATGTTTCTTGAAGATACAGCATCCGTCACAACTTGAACGTCATACCCTATATCCACTAGTTCTGCTGCTGTTTGATATACGCAGACGTGTGTCTCAATACCTGCAATCAATACCTGTTTGCGATTTAAAGCATTCAGCGCTTGTAAAAAACGGTCATTCCGGCAACTACTAAAGCTCATTTTGCTGATAGGCTGAATATCGGATAAGAGGTCTGCAATTTCGGGGATTGTCAGTCCCAAACCTCGAGGGTTCTGCTCTACCCAGAGAATAGGTATTCCTAAAATCTGAATTCCTTTTATAAGCTTTTGCACGTTCTTGAACAGAAGTTCTTTCCCGTGCATCGAGTGTGCTAAGTTGCCTTGAATATCAACAATTAGCAAGGTGGTGTTTTCTATTTTGAGCATATTTTATTCCCGTTGCTACGGCAACGGCGTGTCGGTGTAAGCGACGTTGGCTTCTTCCGATTTATATAGGTGCAGGTCTTTATCCGATCTAACATCTTCAACCCAATCCGGATTTAAAAGCATGGATTTACCGCTCAAAACAATATCCGCATCTGCCAAGGCATCCTCCGCACTGGTTTTGTCATAAATTTGACCGCATATCATTATCGGCAAATCTGCTACTTCTCTGGTAATTTGGGCCATGTTCCGATCCGTTCCCCAAACTTTATCCTTGTACCGGTAGGTGGATACGGAGATGGCATCGATGGGCGTTTTAGACAATAATTTGATCATTCTCTGCCATTCATCTTTATCTTTAAACAGGGAAACTTCCATATCCGCGACACCCCAATTGGATATTCTGAACGTCAACAGACGGTCTTCAGGAACCACGTTATACACGGCCTGAATCACCTCGTTTGAAAACCGAAAACGGTTCTCTATCGTTCCGCCGTATTTATCGGTACGCTGGTTTGAATAAGCGCTGAGGAAATTGTTGATCAGATACCCGTGGGCACCGTGGATCTCTATACCATCAAATCCTGCTTGGACAGCTCCTTTTGCCGTCTCCACAAACCCGGTAATCACATGATCGATGTCAAACTGAGTCATCTCATCCGGTATTGGATAGGGTTTGCCGGTTAAGGGATTGTTCTGTTTGGAAGCAATAGGGCTGGGTGCGATCACCCGGTTTGCCGGATTGACTTCCTGCCATGCCATCCGTCCGCAATGAAACATTTGCATGATGGAGATGGCGCCTTTATTCCGAATCGCTTCTACGACCGGTTTCCAGGCATCGATCTGGCGTTGGGTGAGCATCCTGGCCTGGCCCGGATAGCCCTGGGCGCTTTCATAATCGGTCACTATTGCCTCGGTATACACTATTGCCGCGCCGTTTTCCGCTCTTTTAACCAAAAAATCCAAAACATCTTGCCGGGGCACACTGTCCTTTATGGATGACATGCGTGTCATAGGGGCCAAGCCGATACGATTTTTAAGATCATAGCTTTTGATATGAAATGGGGAAAAAAGGTTGTCTTTAGTCATATTGCACCTCAACATAAGTTGAAAGGGTTTTATTTGAAAATTTTTCAAATAAACATGAATTTTCCGTAATCCAATCTCCTTTCAAATAACACTACTTATCCCTGATCATTTCCAGAGAGATCAAAACATCAACATCTTTTTCGACCACGCCCATTTTGTAAAATTTACCATTCCCTACATGATAGTTTAATCTGTTGATTTTAAAGCGGGAATCAAAACCGGCGACCATCTCCTTCTTATTAAAAGGATTTTCTTTTTGCCCCCAATAGATAAAATCCACCACCATGTCTCTGGTGACATCCTTGATCGTCATCTTGCCTTCGAGAACATATTTATTTTCCCCTGCATAAGAAACACGGGAAGACGTAAACGTCATCACGGGATATTTGCTTGCGGCAAAAAAATCATCCGATCGAAGATGTTGATCCCTCTTTCCATTATGGGTGTTGATACTATCAACCCGAACAACAAAATTAAACTTGCTTTTTTCAAGATTGTCGGGATCAAAAAAAACATCCCCGGTAAAATCAGAAAAATGACCCCTGGTAACCGAGTAGATATGTTTTATTTCAAACAAAACACCTGAATGATGCGGATCCAGTTTCCATTTATAACCAATCGCCTGGGTTTGTCCCAATAAAATAAAAGCACAAACCATAAGTAAGATTCTTTTCATGATATCACTCCTTCTTTGTTTAGAGTTGAAGTTATATGTCATTCTGAAAGCCAAAAACACCTTCAAAATCTAAAGTCCAAACTCTTCTTTGTAAATCCTGGCGGAAGAAAAACCGATTTTTTTTAAGTTACGGCTAATCCCTTTAATCATCTTAACAGGGCCGCAAATAAATACGATGGATTTTCTGCTGAATCCTTCCAACAACCTCTCGAGCTTTGTCTTATCCAGTCTGCCTTTTTCATGACCACCGGAACGACCGCGTGTGATCACATGATTGATTTTAAGACCTCGCAATACACATTCCAGATGCTTAAATTCTTCAGGGAACACGATATATTCTTTCGCCTTATTGCTCCAAATGAGCAGAATCTGTCTCTGATCATCCCTATCCGCCATATACCTGAGCATGCTCAACATGGGGGTGATGCCAATTCCCCCTGCAATCATGATCATAGGGTCATTCCCCGGGCATACCCTATGACTGAAGCGGCCATACGGTCCATCGATGAAAACCGGTTCTCCCGCCTTGAGACGATGAATGTTACGGGTCCAGTCACCTCGGGAGCGAATAACGAATTGTAAAGCATCCGGCCGGGACGGCGAGGAGGATATGGTAAAAGGATGTTCTTCTTTGGGCAAATTTTCGGATACGGGTGTGATAAATGCAAATTGGCCGGGAATATATTTTAACATTTGACCGTTATCGGGCTTGACCGCCACAGCATAGGCATCTTGGCCGATATTTTCGACATTGGAAACAACAAACCGCCTTTTGCCGGGAAATAACCTCCGGTACCAAAGCCGTGATATCAGCAGGAGGGCAATACCGGCGGCTACAAAGACAAGTGCCTGGGGTAAACCGGATTTAAATGTGTCACTGACGAAAAGGATATGAACGGTCAGCAACCCGATTGACAGTATGGTGCCCAAACGGTGAAAGCATAGCCATTTATCATAGGCAAAGTCAAACATCAAACGCCAGCGAGCCGTTATGATAAGCATCACGATAAGAACCCAAACACCAGAGCCCAGTAATTCAGGCCAATATCTGATTTCAAATGGAAAGAGGGTAAAATTTTCCGAGGCTAAGACCAGAATGGGATGCATCAGCACCAAAAAAAAGATGACCATGCCGCTTATCCGGTGACACCGATACATTTGGTTTAAAGAAAAAATTCGATCCAAAATTTTTAAACGGGAAACCAGCAACATTTGAAAGAATATCAGGGTCGCAGCAATTATGCCGAAAACTTTGCCGTTACGGAGCAACGTTTTATGAATACCGAATTTGTAATATATGGAAGAAGATTCAAAAACAAAAGGAATGCTACAAACACCGACAATCAATATTAATGCCAGAAAAATACAGGTTCCT
>JASFLX010000215.1:0-5392 GCA_050117895.1 Desulfobacterales bacterium
CCAACTTGAAACTTTATGGAGGAATCATCGATGGATTTTAAATATCATCTCGAAAATGCTTGGAAAATGACACTGCAGTATATTGCCCCCCTGTTATTTATGACTCTTGCCATGATTGCCATAAGCGTCATTACGTTAGGTATTCTGGCGCCGGTAACCATGGCCGGTTATATGCACTCTATTTTGCTGCTGATAAGAGAGAGACGCGAGCCAAAGGTTCAGGATATTTTTTCACAAATGCGACTTTTTTTGCCCCTTTTATGCTTTGGTTTTGTTGTCTTCATTATAACCATAATCGGAATGATGCTTCTTTTCCTGCCCGGAGTCGCGTTTTTGCTTGGGGTCTCATTCTGCTGCCTCTACATGCTACCGCTGATGACAGACAGAAATATGGGCCTCATTGATGCGGTCAAGCAAAGTTACGCAATGGTCACAAAAGAGTCTATTGTGGATCACATAGTCGTTTTTATCCTGTTTATTGGCATATCTGCGATTGGTAGTTCCGTATTTATAGGTTCTCTTTTTACCCAGCCTTTGGCAACAATCTTTCTGCTGTCAGTTTATGAAACGCTCGGAAAGGCAAAGCCTGTGACACCGCCTGGCCCGCCTCCCGTTCAACCATCCGCGACCGGAGAATAATTAAACGTTTCGGATTTCTATAACTTGATGATAATATAAGGGATCTTTTGAGGCTTAAACGCTTGCCTCGAATATGGAATAATGGAATACCGGAAGATCGGTTTTTAAAAGGATATTAGCTATTTTTAATTTTATCGTTAACAAAGCTTTAACCATTAACCCATTATTGCATTATCCCAGCATTTTTACCCAGTGAAACTTTTTTCTATTTCACCGGAGCCGCCATTCCAGCTAGGCCCGAGCGAGTTTTCAACCTCCCCGAAAACGTCACGGGATCTCCGACAGGCATAGTGCGCTATTTCGAGGATTGAAAACGAGCAAGAACGCCGCCGGAGGCCGAAAGATGCCGTTTATGGATGGACACGAGTCGGAAATCCAGGCGGATATATGGATATGAACAAAAACAAAATTTCCAAAAATGTTAAAACCATACATCTGATCGCCGTCTGCGGGACTGGAATGGGCGCCCTTGCCAGTATGCTAAAGGATTTGGGCTATACCGTAACCGGCTCGGATCAACAAATATATCCTCCCATGAGTGATTTTCTCTTAAACCAGGGCATTCAAATTGCCGAGGGTTTTAATGAAAATAATGTTTCATACGGTCCGGATTTGGTGGTTGTGGGAAATGCCGTATCAAAAGATAATCCCGAAGTTGTTAAAATGGATCAAATGGGGCTTGAATTTTGTTCCATGCCCCAGGCTGTCAACAGATTCATTGCAGCGAATAAAAAGCAGCTTGTCATTACCGGCACTCACGGCAAAACCACCACATCTTCGATTTTGGCATGGATTCTTTATCACGCCGGCCTTGATCCTGTCTTTATGATCGGAGGAATCGTAAAAAATTTTAACAGCAATTATTATCTGGGAAAAGGTGAACACATTATCATCGAAGGAGATGAATATGACACGGCTTTTTTTGATAAAGGCCCCAAGTTTTTGCATTATGATCCGTTCATGGCCATACTGACGGGCGTTGAATTTGATCACGCTGATATATTTAAGGATATCAATCATGTAAGGCAGGCCTTTGATTCCTTTATCGCCGGCATGTCTCCTTGGAGCACCCTTCTTGCGTATGACAATGATCAAAACGTTGCCGATTTAATCTGCAAATGTCACTGCCGGGTTGTACCCTACGGCACAAATACAAACGCGTTGTGGCGTCTGGGTGCTGTTTCCATTGACCCGCCATGGACCTTTTTTGAAGTGTTTAAGCATCATGCATTTTTCGGAAATTTTAAGACAAGACTTGTGGGAGAACACAATCTGTTAAATTCTTTGTCCGCCATTGCCATTGCGGATCATTTGATGATCCCGGCAAAGGCAATTGCAACGGCTTTTGAAACATTTGAAGGTATCAAGAGGCGCCAGGAGGTACGCGGCCAAAAAGGCGGCATTACCGTTATGGACGATTTTGCCCATCATCCCACGGCCGTTCGGGAGACCATCCGGGCGGTCAAACCGTTTTACCCGGAAGGACGGGTGGTTGCCGTATTCGAACCCAGAACCAATTCCAGCATGCGCAACGTGTTTCAGAACATCTATCCACTTTCATTTGACGATGCAGATCTCACATGCATCCGCAATCCCTCTCGCCTTGACAAGATTCCTCCTGCCGAAAGGTTTTCATCCCAAAACCTGGTGGCTGACCTTAAACACCGCGGCAAGGATGCCTACTACTTTCCGGATACCGATTCAATCATCGACTTCATCGTATCAGAAGCCGAGCCCGGTGATTTAATCCTGATCATGTCCAACGGCGGATTTGATAATATCCACGAAAGGCTGTTGAGCAGATTGTAAACATTAAGATATTTCGCTATCACAACTTCCGAGCCAATTTCAAAACAGTTGACAATATTTCTTTATTGCGTTAACGGGGGCTATCAGCAAGGCTAACCAGAAGACGAATAAACAATGAAGGGACACATTCTTAAACTATTGAGAGCAGAAAATGACGTTGTTTCCGGAGAAACGCTGAGTTCTCACTTAGGAATTTCTAGGGTTTCCATATGGAAACATATTAAAAAGCTGCGGGACGTTGGATACGATATCCAGGCAACATCCAAAGGATACCGTTTGATAAACGATCCGGACATCCTTTATCCGTGGGAATTTGGGGATAGAGAATTAAAAATTCATTATTTTGATGAAGTGACCTCCACAATGGATGTTGCCGGAAACCTTGCAAGAAATGATTCTCCTCATTTTACCGTGGTGATTGCGGGACGTCAAAGCAAAGGACGGGGCCGTTTGAAAAGAAACTGGCTTTCATCAGAAGGCGGGCTTTATTTTACCATTATACTCAGGCCGCAAATACCGCCGGCGTTCATCTCAAGGGTCAACTTCGCGGCATCCATGATTCTTGCCCGAATCCTGCACAACATGTTTCATATTGATGCCAGGGTAAAATGGCCGAACGATATCCTCGTAAATGAAAGAAAGGTTGCGGGATTACTCTCTGAAATGGAGGCTGAAACCGATCTGGTTACGTTTATCAACATCGGTATGGGGGTAAACGTTAATAATGATCCCACCCAATGTGAACCCATGGCCGTGTCCCTAAAGAAAATCATGGGCAGGAATATTTCCAGGAAACAACTGTTATCCGATTTTCTGGATGAATTTGAAAACCGCCTTAACAATGATACTCTGGATAATGTCATCTCTGAGTGGAAGCGCTATAGTGTGACCATCGGCCGACAGGTAAAAATTGTAACCACCCATGATGAGTATAAAGGCATTGCCATGGATGTGGACAACACCGGTGCGCTGATGTTGAAACTTGAAGACGGATCAATAAAAAAAATTATCTATGGCGATTGCTTTCATACTTAATTCGTGGCCATCCATAAATCTATATTGGGCACAAATTAAGTTCACCATGAAGAAATGAGCAAAGCAGACGAATTTTATATATGATTGCCGCTAAACAACTTCACATGACCGTATATGCCTCACTTCTGGCCGCGCTGACCGCAGCAGGCGCATACCTGGCAATACCCATAGGTCCGGTTCCGATTATTCTTCAAAATCTTTTTATATTTCTTTCAGGCCTGTTACTGGGCTCTAAATGGGGGAGTGCCAGTGTCGGAATTTATCTTCTGGCCGGTGCTCTGGGGCTTCCGGTATTTTCCGGCGGGGTCGGTGGCATCGGGCGATTTGCAGGACCCACGGGGGGGTATCTTTTGGGATATCTTCCGGCGGTCTATGTCATCGGAGTGGTCACCGAAAAAACACCAAACCGTGTGGTTTGTGACGTATTGGCGATGCTCTGTGGCGGCATCCTTATTTATGCTTGCGGTGTAACCTGGTTGAAAGTGTTAACCGGTATGACATTGGCCAAGACACTGGCGGTGGGAATGTATCCGTTTATTTTAGGCGATGCTCTAAAAATTACCGCAGCCTTACCCATTGCAAAAGCATTACGACCGGTAATAAATGGATAATCAGGTCAGTTAATTGTTAAAAAAGGAAGAGCGGCGAAGCCGCGTTATATAAAATCGCGGAGCGATTTTACTTTATGAATATCATTGAGATAAAAAATCTCAGCCACCGATTTGCCGACGGTACGCTCGGCCTGGAAGATGTAAATCTTACCATACGGGAAGGGTCGTTTGTTATTATTGCCGGGCAGAACGGGTCCGGAAAAACCACTCTTTTAAAACACCTGAACGGCCTTCTTCTGCCCACCAACGGCACAGTTCGTCTGGCTGGACGCCGGGTATCAAATAATGTTGTAAAGTCAAGGCAAATGGTGGGTATGGTATTCCAAGATGCCGACAGTCAGATTGTGGGTGAGACGGTTTACGATGATGTTGCATTTGGACCGGAAAATCTTTGTCTGGACAAAAATGAGGTAAAAAGACGGGTATCCAACGCATTGAAAATTGTGGGTCTGATCGATTTTGAATATCAGAAGCCCCATTTGCTTTCAGGCGGGGAAAAGCGAAGGCTCGCCATTGCGGGTATCCTGGCCATGGAACCTAAGGTATTGGTTTTTGACGAACCGTTTTCCAGTCTTGACTATCCCGGTGTCAAACAAGTGTTAAAACAGATTGTTTCTCTCCACCGGTCCGGCCACACCATTCTTGTTGCGGCCCACGATCTGGAAAAGGTAATTGCCCATGCGGATCGTCTGGTCATAATGAAAAATGGCAGCGTGGTGAAAGACGGAATGCCCTCTCAACTGCTCGGGGAGCTGGAATGCTATGCTATCAGAGAACCGTGCGCATCCCGCCTGGGCATGGAGGTTCCATCATGGCTGAATTGAGCGCTTTCAATTTCCGCCCCGGATCTTCCGTCCTTCATGGGCTGGATGTTCGATTTAAACTCTTATTTCTTGTCCTTATCAGCCTTACCAGTCTGAAAGCATATCCTGCGGCGCTTTCCGTTTTGACTCTGATGTTGGCTGTTGCACTATGGCATGCCCAACAATCTTTGAAATCTATTTTAAAAGCGTTTCGCTATGTTTTTGTGCTCTTCGCTTTTATTTTTTTTGCCCGTGCACTATCTACCCCCGGATCGACAGTCATGGAATTTAAGGCTGTTTCAATGACCCGTGAAGGGTTCTATGACGGCGCCATGGTTTGCTGGCGTCTGGTGATTGTTGTCTTGACTGGATTAGCCTTTATTTCAACCACACGGCCTTCAGAGATTAAAGCCGCTGTTGAGTGGCTCCTTAACCCTTTTCCTTTTATTCCTTCTAAAAGGATTGCCACCATGATGAGTCTGGTGGTGCGGTTTA
>JASFLX010000216.1:0-5346 GCA_050117895.1 Desulfobacterales bacterium
GAACATGTCTTGTAAGGCGTCAGATCCACGCCCAGTGACCGTCCGAACCGCCGAGACGGTACGGGACCAAATAAGTATCGATATTTCTTCTCCATAATCTTTCATGTACCTACTTTTTCTCAAGATATTTGATCCTGGCCTGAAGGGCCTGCATCTGTCTAAGCAATTCGTTTGCTTGATCTTTGAGTTGTTTCAATTCTTCTTCTCGGGGTAAAGAACCGGTATTAGAGGAATCCAGAACCATAGATCCCGTAGCACCCATTCCAGACATCATACAACGGCCCATGCCTTTGCCCATACCCATGCCCCGGCCCATTCCGCACATACGGCCCATCCCCGGGGCTCCGCTGCCCATACCATAGTGATCCGTCACATTGGGCGATCCTTGAGGCTTAATATCGCCTCTTCTGTATCGTTCTACGGCCTCTCTGACACTCCCGGTCTGTCCCGTAAACATTTCGATCCCTACAGCGGAAAGGGTTTGTACCGCATTGGGGCCAATATTTCCGGTTATAATCGCCCCGGCCCCTTTAGAGGCCACAAACTGTGACGACTGAATACCCGCACCTCCTCCCAGGGCGATTCCCTCGTTGTCAAATGCCTCAAAGCTCATGTCGTCTGTGTTGACAATGACAAAATAAGCACACCGTCCAAAGCGGGGATCAATGGGTGAATCTAAATGGGTTCCACTTGAACTTACCGCAACTTTCATCTATTATTCCTCCCTTCAGGATAAATTCTTTACTCGATTTAACATGACCCGGACATTTTGTAAGGGTTCATCAGCATTTTTATTTCAAAAGCTTTTGCAGGGCGTCAAAAAGAACGTATTCAGGATGAAGCCCCACAAAGCGCTGTATCTCTTTACTATTTTTAAATATGACCATGGTGGGAACACATTGAATGCCTAATTTCATTGCCACATCCTGATTTTCATGAATATCCATAGAAGCAATTAGTGCTTTTCCTTTAAATTGATACGCGAGTTTGTTGATAATTGGCTCTTGAAAGTGGCACGGTGCATACCATGGTGCACTAAAATCTACAAGGGCAACTCCGTTTTCGATTGCTTTTTTAAACTCCTCTGCAGACGGGATTTTCTTTATACCCATTGTATTGCCTCGGTTTGTGCATTCATATATTATATGCAGCCCTATCATATCAATAATCATGCCAGGTGTGACAGCTATTTCCATGTGTATATAACACCCCCACTGAGTTAATACGCAACTTATTATAATATTTATTAAATTTTAGTTCCTACAAAAGACAAACTAATTTTGGCAGAAAAAATTCAAAACAAATTAAGGACAAAGATAGCGTTACGTCTAATAAATATAACGTTAAGTAACGATTTTGTAACGCTTAAAGGTCGGATGATTGCAGCCGGAATAAATTAATTTAAACAATTTTACAAAAAGATATCGGTCTTACGCTCAAAGAATATACTTGACTATTTGCAGCAAATAATTATGTTATGGTCAAAAGCTCATAATAGAAAGTGGAAATACCGATCTATAAAAAGCTCATATTTTTTCAGAAAGAGCCAGGTACGATAAATTGAAAGGAAAGGAGGTGTTTTATATGCCTGGATTTAACGGAACAGGACCTTCAGGTATGGGTTCTATGACAGGATGGGGCAGAGGATTCTGCAATCCTTCTCGCACTACTTATGGCCCGACACCGGTATTAAGGCACGGATGTAGAGGTTATGGACGGGGTTTTGGTCAAGGCCGCGCCTACAGAGGCGGTTGGGGACGTGGCTTCGGCAGGGGCTGCGGCTACGTAAGAGGCTTGGATTTGCCTGTAGATTCCCCTTCCATGGAAAAACGGTATGGGGGGTCTTATGCCACCATGAATTCCGAAAGCGAGATCAATAGGCTTAAAGATGAGGCCGGCGCCATGAAAAAAGAACTCGATGCCATAAATAAACGCATTAAAGAGCTCGAGTCGAGATCTTCTGAATAATAATGTTTGGGAAAATGGGCTTTCGGGCCTCCGGATTTGTTTCAAAGTTTATTTTTACCGGAGGCCCGGGATACCATTTGGGCGTTCTTATCAACCTCCGATACGATTCATCTGGGGAACACATTTTCGCGGAAAACACTTCGGAAGTCCGTGTTCCTTTGGTTTGTTTTTAATCGCAAACTCAATCAGTTGTAGAATGTAGTCATCTTGCTTTTTTTGTCTTAAAGGTGTTTTAAGATCAATTTCCTGATCCGAAAAAAGACAGCCCCTAAGATGCCCTTCAGGGGTCAACCGCAAACGATTGCAATGATCGCAAAAGTGATGACTCAGGGCGCTAATTAGCCCAATCTCCCCTTGCCCCCCTTTAATTTTGAATCGTTTCGCAGGACCATCATAGGGGTTTGATTTCACAGGTTTCAAGTCTCCAAGGGATTGGATCAAACGAAAAACTTCATCTGAGGATACGAACCGTTCGGTATCCCACGTTCCTCGTTTACCTACAGGCATAAGCTCTATAAAACGAATATGATAAGGCTTTTTTACGGCCAGATTGGCAAAATCCAATATTTCATCATCATTAACACCTTTTATCGCTACCACATTAATTTTAATGGGATTAAATCCCACATGTTCCGCCGCCTCAAGACCCTCCCAAACTCGTTCAAAATAGTCTCTTCCTGTAATTCGGAAAAATCGCTCGGGTTTAAGAGAATCCAGACTCACATTGATCCGACATATACCGCAATTTTTGATGTCGGCAGCAAAACGTTTAAGCAGTACCCCGTTGGTCGTCAGACTGATTTCTTCCAGTCCTTCTATTTTACAAAGCATTTCAAGAAAATTTGTAACTCCCTTTCGCACCAAGGGCTCCCCCCCGGTTACCCTGACTTTTCGAATACCTTTATGAACGCAAAGTCTGACGATACGGAGTATCTCTTCATAGCTGAGTATCTCCCGATGGGGAATAAACTGCACTCCCTGTTCCGGCATACAGTAGATACATCTCAAATTGCAGCGATCCGTAACAGAAAGTCGTAAGTAATTGATGATTCTGTGGTTGTTATCCAGCAATGGAAATCCTCTTTGTATTTGTTGATAAATTCATTAAAACCGCTTGGAAACACGTCCTATTTCTATCATTTTCATTGTATTGTCCGTCATCGTGTGTACTTGCGTATGATTTTTTTCAAATGGTTCATATTATCTCAATAATCATGCCATCCATAACCTCAATATCCGAATCAGTATAGTAGAATTTATAGGTTAAACCATAATATCTTGAAATTTTACTCTTGGAATCAATGTACTATAAAAGATTGCGCCATGTTTGTAAAAAAAATTTAAAAAATTGGCAAATAAAAAAAAGTAGCGTTACCCATAATCAGAAGTAACGCTAAGTAACTATTTTGTAACGCTTAAAGTTCCGAAGCAGTTGATTCCCGGCACGCAAAGTAAAAATAACAAATCGACCCCAAGGACCTATCCCTTAAGGGCCGATTTGTCATTAAGAAGGGGGTAATATGAAAATGGAGGTTGCCAAGTTAAACCCCAACCAATTAAATCAGCAAATATTATGCCACAAATCATGTTTTATGCACTTTTTTTAAATTTAATGTTGAATCGCTTCATCTGGTTCCAGACGCTTGTTCTGGATATGCCCAGAATCCGTGCCGCCTGGGACTGGTTGCCACCGGAATGCCGCAGCGCATCTATGAGTCGTCGCTTCTTTATTTCATCCAGGCCAACGGACGATGGATCGCCGGTTTCATGTGGAATTTCCATGTGCAAAATATTGGGCGGGAGATGCTCGGGGACAATCATCGATCCCTGACAGGCAACAAAAGCGTATTCAAGGGTGCTTTTGAGTTCCCTTACGTTTCCGGGCCATGGGTACATAATCATAAGATCTAAGGCTTCATGGGCAATACCTTGAATTCTTTTTTCGCTTTTCAGACAAATCCTTTGGAAGAATGACTCAGCCAACAGCGGAATGTCGCCGGTTCTCTCTCTCAATGGCGGAACCCATATGGGAAGTACATTTATCCGGTAATAAAAATCTTCCCTGAAAGCACCTTGATCCACAAGTTGTTTTAAATCCTTGTTGGTTGCCGTGATGATTCTAACATCAATCCGAATCTGCCGGTGATCCCCTACCCGTTCAATGGTCTTTTCTTCGAGCACCCGAAGAAGTTTTACCTGGGTCGAAAGGGGTAAATCGCCAATTTCGTCCAGAAAGATATCTCCTTTATGAGCGACTTCGAATCTTCCGGTTCGACTCTGAAAAGCGCCGGTAAAAGCGCCTTTCACGTGACCAAAAAGCTCACTTTCCAGGAGCGACTCATTCAGGGCTGCACAGCTGACCTTTACATACGGATTGTTTTTTCGTAAACCACTTTTATGAATTGCCCTTGCGACAAGCTCCTTTCCAGTCCCGCTTTCCCCCAAAATAATCACCGGTGCATCCGATTCACAAGCATTTGTAATCATGGTAAAAACCTGCTGTATGGGCGTTGAAGTGCCAAGGATGCCGTGAAATCGATCTTCTGCCCCGAGTTCTCGCCGAAAGGTCTCGATTTGGGTTTCTTTTTCGATGAGGTCGGTAATATTGGTTAGGGTTTCAACAGCGCCCGTTACATTACCTTTGTTGTCCCGGATAACAGAAGCATTTTTCACCACGTGAATATGTTCTCCCTCCTTTCGCGTAATAACGCATTTTTGCATCCGCAACTTGCCTTTCTTAAACAAAACACACCAATGGGGCCCTTTTCCTTTATTTCCTCGGACCAATTCACAGGCGTTACAACTTAATATGGTGCAGGGTTTCCCGATGATCTCTGTCTTAGAATGCCCGGTAATTTTTTCAAAAGCCCGGTTAATCGAAGTTATGGTGCCTTCAGTGTCCACAATCATGACCCCGTCCTGAATCGTGTCCACCACTGTTTTCCAATATTTGTTTAATTCGTGTTCAAACATTGACGTTCACTGTTCACATATTAAACTTCTACTGAGGCTTGTTTCCGGTTTTTTATTGATAGAGCGCCCACCGGGCAGATATCAACACATGCATTGCAATTTTCGCACTCAAGTGTTGACAGATCCGTTACCCCGTAGAAACTTATGATTGTATAAAATCCTCGCTTTGAAAAGGTCAGAGCCGATTGACCGTTCTTTTCACGGCACACATGAATACATTTGCCGCACAACACACATCGATTGGGATAATAATCCAAATTCGGCGTCTTTATAAATGGCGCTAAATGTTTGATCTATTTTTTCATGACCGGCCGGATTCATCTTGTATCTTTGCTCTTTCTTCCATTTCTTTTTCTATTTCAATCCGCATCAAAAGTCCTTCCACCTTGCTGGGCGCCATATGGC
>JASFLX010000217.1:0-5314 GCA_050117895.1 Desulfobacterales bacterium
TTTGCTCATTTAGGGATTTTTACAATATTTTTAAAGATTGATTTTAAGATTATATGTCTGAATCAAATCAGCGATGAAGGACAGCCCCGATCAGGCAGATATAGAGAATCATTATTAATTGGAGAATGAAATATTAGTGTAAATTCAAAAATATGCATAAACGATTAGATGTGAAATATCAAGGACAATTATTACCTATAAAATACCTATAAAAATTAGGTATTGTCTGTGAATGATAGAGGGGGATTAGGGTTCCCCGGTGAAATCTCCGATAGGGAGTCGGCGTAAAAAGTCCCCGCATATTTTACTTTAGATTCCACGTTTGTGCGTGTCTTGGAAATTCGGTCGGATCATGCGGAACTTCAGGCCATATCCTCGACCAGTTTTGCAAAGATGTCGGCGTTGCTGATAATGCCGACCAATTGAGTTCCGTCGACCACGGGTAATCTTCTGACGCCGACCATACGCATCATCTGATGACAGTTGGAAATCGACAATCCGGTACTGACAGTAAAAGCAGGCTTGGTCATCACGTCATCGACCGCAAATGATATCATTCCGGATGGGTCCATGACCATTACTTCAACGATATCCTTGCGAGTAATAACGCCGAATGCATCCCCATCGTTTTCAGGTTCAACGACAAGACTTGATACGTTGAAATCACGCATCATTTTAGTGGCCGCCAGCAAATTTACATCTTTACGGACGGTCTTGACGTTTGTCTGCATAAGATCTTTGACTCTGATTATATTTAAATCCATATTTTTTGCCCTCCATATAACACATTTAACTCTATTGAGGTTTAAATCCGCATAAATATTTACACCACAAGTTCCACAGCCTTTTGTTCTGCATTCAAAACAAACATGGTTTTTCCCCTGATATCTTCTTGGCCACGATAGACGTAACCGCCTATGTCTATTTTAGTACCACTATATACGGCCTTTATCACCTTTACTGTAACAGGCTCCGTACCGTTTTTAGAAATTTTCTGTATCAGTTCTCGCCTGAATTTGGTCAACATTGTTTCTTTGCGCAATACCTCACGCCGATGCTTAACCAGTTTTACAAGTTTACGGTTTATTTCTCCGGGAAGTTTTTTGTGTTTATATTTTTTAATGCTACGGGCCAAAATTTTGTCCATCTTAGCTTTCTCCCGCTCAAAATGCTTTAACTGTTTTTTAGAATCAGCAAAAAGCTTCCGTGTCTTTGAATCCATTCCCACGCTCACATATGTTTCGACTCCGGCATCCGAACCGATTTCGTTAACTTCGACACCCTTGACAGCCTCGACGGAGCCGCCCCTTATACGACCTTTTCCTTGAGTTACAATTATGCAGCCATTGGTCGATACCGTACTGCGTAATATGTCTTCTCGGACGATGATGTCGCCGTCTGCATGGACCCGTGCACCTTCAAAAAAACGGGCAGTGACTTTTCCGCCCGCTTGGACACTTCCTCCTCCCGAACCGATGATTCCTCCGTTTATATTGATGTCGGCCCCGGCTTCAACAATAGCGTCTTCAACACCTCCGCCGATTCTGATTTCATCGCTGGCCCTCACTTCAAATCCCGATTGGATCCAGCCTTTGATGTCCAGTGACCCTTCCATTGACAGGTTGCCAACTGAATAATCCACATCACCGATCACTTCGTATTCTTTGGAAATCCATATTTTGTTTTCCGGCGAAAGGAACACGATGCCGTCGATTTCCGATGTAAAACTAAGCCCATCCTCTGAAACCTTAACATTGCCCGCCGGCGTAAGGTTTTTTTCATTGCCCGGCTCTGCGGGAATGATATCTCCAAATACGTCAACCCCTGCTATGCCCGGCGTCGCTGGAATTTTTACTGCCAGCAAAGTCCCGGCCTTCACTTTTTGTATTGATTTTCGTTCTTTATAATCAATTTTTCCGGAAATTTCATCAACAGTTCCCGCAATTTTCTCGGGTTGAAATTTAAGTTCTATTTGACCGTCCTCTCCTCGCTGTGCCGCCCCCCCCTTTGCAATAACCACATCATGAACCGGCACGTTTTTCGAAACCGCCTCATTCAATGCTTGTTCAACGGCGTTGCGATCGATACCCTGGACGATTCCACGCCCGGCCAGCAACTTTTCAACCAAATCCACAGTCATCATTCTGCCCGACCTCGATGGAGGATGGACGGACAGAAAGACCGTCAATTTATCCTCCGACACATGCAGCGGCTCTTCCACACACAATTGTCCATCCAGGTAATCTGCATATCCTGCCAGTATGTCATCAGCAACGATAAAGGTCACGCCGTCATCGAGAACCGTGACGTTTGTCCCGGCTTTTATTTGTTTGTCCTTGGGTTCGGCGCCGGTCAGGGTTTTTCCGAATATCGTACTTCCATGAAAAGGTTTTTCTTGCGGAATTTTTACTGCAATCACATCGCCGGGACAAAACATCTCCTTGATAACGGAAGGTGCAGTCAGGCTGCCGTCGTGTCTGGCCGCATCGACAATTTCGGGATCATCGCCGTTAAGACAAAATTTGAAATCTATCCGGGCATTGACACCGTCTTTGGCCGGAGTCGCCTCGGCGACCATGAAGTCCCGAATCGGTTCGCCAGCCTCAATTGCCTTTTTAATCGAATCTTCTTTAATACCGCTGATTACGCCGGATCGTTCCAGCGCCCCACACACATCTTGATATGCGAGCTGACTGCTATCGGCAAGCGTCGGGAATATGGACAATTTTGACCACATTCCCGACGTGCTTACCTTAACCAGGTTTTCTACCCACACTTTCTTTGGGGTTAACTTTGCCGCACCGTATATTTCAGCGATAAATGTATTACCGTCTTCGCTGACCGTAACATTGTCTCCGGGCGCAAAATCCACTTCATTGCCCCTGATTGAAGGAACTTCTTCACCGAAAATGTTTTTGCCCGGCGTTCCTTTTCCGGCGGATATTCTGACAGCGATAATCTGGCCCGGTTTAACCATCGTTTTTGCATTAGGATCTTTATTGACGGCATCCTGCCCGATTTTAAAATCGATTCGCCCGTCTTTGCCTGCTTTGGCAGGTTCACCGGCGGCAACCTGTATATTATTGCGAGGAGTACCGGTATCCACAACTTCGCAAACGATATTTTTGATAACTTCCTTATTTATGCCGAAAATGATTCCCAGATCGGCGAGGGCATGTTCAATATCCTCAACGGTTACCGGTTTGCCGTTGTCCAAAGGTGGCGTTATGGTCTCGATGACGGCACCCATCTTGTCTTCCTGGACGGTAATCTCGAATTGTCCGGGCATGTTCTTTATGGAAACAGAATAAGTTGTTTCATCGACCTGAACGACCTTGACCTCGTCAGGCTGAACCCCGAGTTGCCGGGCGCCTTGGATACGAGCGGTCTTATTATTTCCTGCGGATATAGTAACGGTGGTATGCTGCATTTCTCAACGGTCTCACATCACTAACTTATTTTTACGCTCGATTAGGGTTTTAATATTAATAATTCTGTGGATGCAAGTTTTAGAATTTCTCATAAATAGTTGATATATCGGTCTGGCTACTTCGAATAAAATATTCTATTAAATTCAAATATATGCATAAACTATTAAGTCTGAACTATCAAGACTAAATTTTACCTATAAAATGGCTATAAAAATTAGGTGTTGTCGGAGAATGGAGAAGTGGGATTAGGATTTTTCGGCGAAATCCCCGATAGGGTGTTTGCGTAACAAGTGCCCGTGGAATGTTCTTCAGATCCCACGGTGTGTTTGCGGTAGGTTCATTGGTTCATTACCGCCCGTTCGGCGGCGGTCAGGGCACCTTCGAGATAACCGCCGTGTTCATCGGCGGTTTCGGTGCCGGCAAAATGGATGGTACCGTCCCAAATGGAGGGTTGACCTGCCGGGGGGTGATAGTAGGGGTGTTGGTAAATGGGCGGCTGGTCATACTGGGTGGCGGTAAATGGTTCGCGAGCCCAATCCTTGTAGAAAAAGGCCGTGGGCCGGGCCGCCGGTTTGCCATAGATGATTTCAAGTTGGGAGAGAATCGCCTCGCTGAGGTGTTGTTGATGTTTGCGTTGCACCGCCGGAATGCCGACAAAGCCGGTTAGTCCGTAGGGTTCCCGGCCGTTATTGGATCCGTCATGGATCTCGCCCAGCGGACCGCGCTCACTGAAACCATGGCCCGAGAGGCCCGTTTGCCGCCAGAAAGGTTCTTCGTAAAGGGCGCAGAATTTCGCATGACCCGCCATCCACGTACCCATTCTCAGCATGGCCTGGGTCAAATTATGAGACAGGTCAGGATTAAAGAGAATGGTGGCGGCGGCAAGGCGCGGCGGCAGGGCAAGGATTACCTTGTTTGTTTTGAACCGGGTCCAGGGCTCTCTGTCCAGTTCGCCGACGCTGACCAGAGCGCCGGTGGACTTTTTTTCGATTTGGCAGACCGGGTGATTGAGTCTAATGGCGTTTTCAGGGATATGCTCACAGAGTTTTGTGATCAGAGCCATCATTCCGCCGCAAAGCCGCCAGCAGAGGGGTTGCATGGGGTAACCCCTGACGTTATGGACGGCGCCATGGGGACTTTGAAAACGGCCCATCCCCTCTTCAAAGTGGCGATAACCCTTGAGGCCCAGGACTTGAATAAGGTGAACCATTTTCGGGTGAACCTCGGGCCAATACCAGGAAGGGCCGAGATCTGAGAAAAATCCGTGATGTTCTGGGCATAAAATCCTGCCGCCTATACGCTCACGGGCTTCGAGAACGACAAAAGATTTATCGCTTTGGGACAGGAGGTAGGCCGCATAGATACCGCTGAGACCGCCTCCGATAATTAGGGTGTCAACTGTTTCCGTGGTCATGGTAATAAAACTTTGTGCGCGTTCTTGTTGGTCGCGCACAACCTATTCGTGTAATATTTTTAAAAATTGAGCTTTTCATTTAATACATGCATCAAATCAGCGATGAAAGACAGCTCCCATCCGGTCGATAAGGAGAATCAATATCAATTGGATAAAAAAATATCCTCGTAAAATCAAAGGCATGCATAAACAATAAGGCCTCAAAAATCAAGAAAATTTTACCTATATAATGACAATGAAGCTCCCCGCAGCCCCGCTGAGCCGGATTTCCGTTTCAATCCAACAAGGTGCAGGTTATATTGCTCTTATGCCGCAATAGATTTAACCCGAATATTTCATGAAAATTTTTGAGAGGTCTTTTTACACCTTGTCGGCCACATCAGTTCAACCTGTCAATTTTTTGCCATATGCTTAAGTTGTATTGGCAAAATTTACCCACTTGGAATTTATGGATGATAATGGGAGTAAT
>JASFLX010000218.1:0-5305 GCA_050117895.1 Desulfobacterales bacterium
ACCTGACACCTGAAACCTTAAGATATGGAACAAAAATGGGATTAATCCGCCAAAGTTCGGTGGCGGATTAAAATTCCATCTGTATACACGGCGATTTTCACCACCCCAGGTGGAAACTTTTAAAAGCGGTCTTTAACTGTGGATCCGCCGACGGTTACAGATTTTAAATAAAATTGTACCTTACCCCAGATCCATCCGCAACCGGATTGTATCAGAAAAACAATTAAAAAAACAACCATACAAACGGATAATATGACCAGGCAATGTTCCATAAACTGCGGGCCGTTTTTGTGATACGCGCGGTTTAAGAAAGGAATGCCCAGACAAATCAGGAGATACCAAAACAGCGGGATAACAGCGGCATGACCCGATCCCATGGAATCCGAATGTTGGCGGAACCGTTTTTTCTGTTCCGGTTCCGGATTCCGGGTACAGAAACAAATTATTTTATCCAGCGCCACATAAAACATGCATAGAAAAAAGAAGTAGATAAAAATACCCTCTATCCGGTGAAGCTTTTCCGGCGTCAACCCGTGATAATAAATATCGGCCTTGTACATATAGATGGACGCAACAATTCTGAACGCGTTTACGGCAATTGTCAAAACATAGGCCCATACCGCACTATTGCCCAGCCAAAATATCTTTAAACCGGAAGATTTCAGATGGTGAAGGCCTGAAAAAGCGGCCATGCAAAAGGCGATAATCAGAAAATTCACGCCGGCGCAGGACGGTGCAATGATGATCCGGTTTGCGCGGTTGACAAATCCCGCACCGTCTTCCTTTTCAAACGCGATCCCGCTCAGATATTCCACCACGCCGGCAGTGGGACCCAATATCCAGCCCAGATCATCACTGCGGGCGTGGCTGTAATGGTATTTGAGTCCCACCGCCATGAGCAAAACAACCATATAGAAGATGCTGTTCTTTACCCTAATTGAGCGTAAACAAAATGGGAAAAATATTTTATGTGTTTGATTTATTATGCATTTTAGTGGATTCAGATGCATTTTCATAACTCTTCTATAAATGCGATCGCATATAATATTTGTTTTATTCATTTTACTTAAAAGTTTTAAGTGAAAAGTGATCTAAAGTGCCTAAAGTTGATGAATTCTCTCATTTTTAAAATGGCCTCGCCCCAGGCGAGTTCCTTAACTTTAGGTCACTTCAAATTTTAGTCACTTTTATGGTCAATCTCTATATTGAATGCGGTGCCTGCCATAAAATACGTCGCCGTATTTACGAATCAGAGCACTAAGTTTTATCAAACCCGAGAGCATAAATATTTTTTATGTACGATTGCCATGAAAAGAATCAGAAGCGCAATGACCAGCACTGTGCACAACTCGGGTTCGGGTACCTTTGACACCGACCCGCCCACGGCCAAATTGGACACGTGTAACGGCAAGGGCAGGGGCTGATGAACATCTTGGGATTGAGCCTCGGGATTGCGCACCACCTCATGGACGGCAACAAATGATGTGTTTGCCGTCAACAAATTATACGTCAGTCCCAGCGAGGTTATTTGAGCATGGGTGTCGCGGGTGTGATCCTTGAAATTGAAATCCGACAGACGTCCAATCCGTGTCCGAGCCCATAAATATTTCAAAGCGCTGTTTACTTTTAGGGGGTTGGTTTCAGACACATTAACGGTCTGGAGATACTCGCCGCTTCCGCCCACGCCGGTGAGTTCAATAGTCCCTTGAGATTTGCCCCGCCATTTACCGAAAACCATTACGGGTCGCCGGGCAAACAGGTCTGGAATTACAGGAGGTTCCATATCATAGCTCTCAAAACCGTCATAAGTAACCGCAATGTGGGTCAGTACCGGTGATTGAACATAATTTCGAAACCGTTCCGCAGCATCATGGGCTTCCCGGGGTTGGGTAACCACGAAGGGCTCCCCGTGTCCGGCTTTGGCCATGCCTTCAATGAGAAACCGGTTCACACTGCTGCCGATGCCGAAAGGAAACACATTGGTGCGATTCAGGTTCTGTTGAATCAGATGAAAAACATCTTTTTCCGCAGCGATATATCCGTCTGTTATGATGAGAATGGTTCGGGAATAGGCTTCATCTGCCGGTAGCGACAAGGCCTTTTTCAAAGCGGAGGAAAGCTCCGTGCCCCCGCCGCCCTTCTGACGATCGATCAGCCGGATGGCGCTATGGATGTTTTTTCCGGAGGCCGGCACCGATGCCGGGGACATCACTCTGGAGCCGCCGGCAAAAAGAACCACATTAAATTTGTCCGATTCTTTAAGATTTTCAATCAGGTTTTTCAGAAGTTTTTTGGCCGTATTCAATGGAAATCCGTGCATGGAGCCGGAAATGTCCACCACGAATATGTATTCCCGGGGAGGAATATCCGCCGGTTTGACTCGTTCCGGGGGTTGAACCATGAGCAGGAAAAAATTTTCATCCTCACCGGAATACAGCATTAAGCCGGATTCAATGGTTTTACCGGCCAGTCGGTAGTTCAAAATAAAATCACGATTCCCGCCGGATTTCTCTGATGTTGGCATCAGGATTCGAGCAACCGATTTACTTTCCCATAGGATTTCTGTTTCATGGGAAGGACACACCAGCTCCTGAAGCGCAATGCCGGTGGAAATGGAAAGATCCATATCAAATTCCATGCGGTCCTCACTGCCTTCCTTAAGATAGGGGTTTTTAACCCAGTTGTCCGTTTCCGGCGAATCGGCTTCACTTTGGTTGGAATACCGGGGACCTACGACGGTCGGGTAGACAAATTCATAGGTTCCGTCTATGGGAACGAGCAATTCGGTGTAATGCAATTCAATCTCAATGATATCTTTGGGCATTATATTCGCCACGTTCATACTGAACACATTGGGGCGCTGCTGTTTGAGCAAAGATGCATTCTTTCCTTGCTTTTTGGCCGTGTTGAATTCCTCTTGAGCGATGTTTCGTTCTTTTATTTTAGCACGGATGATATTTTCGCCGATTTTCATCTTCATGCCGTGAACTGCAGCACGGGTTGAGGCCGGAAAAATGTAACGCGCGGTAATGGGGCGAGTACCATGATTCACATATTTTTGGGTGATGACCACATCAGCGATAACACCGGTAATGGCAACTTTCACATGGGTTTTTTTCAAGGGAAAGCGGCCCACGGATGGATCCACGTTTTCAATAAAAAAATAGGGGGAAAGGGTTTTTTGATTTTCGGTCTCTGCCCGACCCATGGATGCGACCGCAAAAAAAATCAGGGCAAGAATGAAATAGATCAATGGTTTTAAATACTTAAACATGTTTACCACCTCCAGGTTCAGTTGTTAATAGTTATAATTCCTTAATTTTGCGTTAACTATAGATCCGGAAAGTGAAACAATTATGAAATTAATATGAAAAGTGAGTGAAAAATGGAAACTCATACGCGGGTCAAAGGAACATGTACATGAGAATCACGAGTGCGGTGTTTATCATCTATTGTTTATCTTAAATTTTTTTGTTAAAGAAAGATGTGTCAGATGAACCCGGCTTTTTCACGGTTTAATTTCTCTTCCTTTTAATGAATCCGGATGAGGCGTTTTATGTCTTTGTCTTGTAAAAATATAAAAAACACCAAATTTTTATGGATCATTCCGATTCTTTTGATTCTATTCACGACCCTGCTGTCCGGATGTTCTCTTTTTATTTCGTCGGCAAGTATCGATATGACCGAAAACCTGTCCCACGCTATCCTGAATAACAATGATCCGGCCACGGTTGAAGCCGGCGGACCGGCATACCTGCTGATGGTTGACAGTATGCTGTATCGGGATCCGGACAACGAATCTTTGCTTCGTTCGGCAGCAGACATATATACCGCTTATACGGATGTGTTCGTTGAAGATACGGCCAGGGCCAAAAAACTGACACGCAAAGCGCTCGATTACGCGTTACGTGCCATTTGTGTTCGCCGGTCAGACGCCTGTGAGCTCCGGCAGATAAAATTTCAGGAATTTGAGATGATCATTTCCAGGTTGAGCATCAAGGATATGCCGGATATGTTCACGCTGGGATCGGCATGGTCTGCCTGGATTCAGGCCCGTCGGGAAGACTGGAACGCGGTGGCAGAGATTTCCCGTGTCCAAGCCATTATGGAGCGGGTCGTGGAATTGGATGAACTTTATCATGACGGCGCCGCCCATTTGTATTTGGGTGTTTTGGCCACATTTCTCCCGCCGGCTTTGGGCGGCAAACCCGATGTGGGGCGCAAACATTTTGATCGTGCCCTGGATATTTCAAAGAATAAAAATTTGATGGTTAAGGTGTTGTATGCCAAGCATTACGCCCGCCTGATGTTTGACCGGGAACTGCACGACCGGTTTCTAAACGAAGTGCTTAAGGCCGACCCGGATGTCCCGGGATATGCGCTCAGCAATACCCTGGCTCAGCAAAAGGCCCAGGAGCTTTTGGATAGTGCGGAGGACTACTTTTAAGCTTTTATTGTCATCACTTTCTTCATTGCCACCAAGGCACCAAGACACAAAGAAAGAATAATAAATTTATCCTTTGTTTCTTTGTGCCTTTGAGGCAAATATTTTTTACTTTTGGTTGGTCCGGTTTAGATTTAAACAAAAAATTTAAAGAGGAACCCCCAGGATGATAAGAATTATTACAATTGTGCTTATTGTTATGTTAAGCGGACAGGCCCAGGCCATGAGGTTCAAGATTGCTACCCTGTCGCCGGAAGGGTCTGTCTGGATGCAAAAAATGCGGGAAGGTGCCGATGAACTGACCCGTAAAACCGATAACCGGGTGACGATTAAATACTATCCGGGCGGAGTAATGGGAGATGATCAGGCGGTGTTACGAAAAATCCGCATCGGTCAACTCCATGGGGGCGCCGTTGTGGGCGGGAGTTTGTCCCAGTTTTATCCCGACAACCAGATTTACAGCCTGCCGCTTAAATTTAGATCCTTTGAAGAGGTGGATTATGTTCGCAGGCATCTGGATTCGCGTATTATCCAGGGGCTTGAAAAAGGAGGATTTGTGACCTTCGGGATCGCCGAAGGCGGCTTTGCCTATGTCATGTCCAAGGTGCCCATTAGAACCGTCGAGGAGATGCGCCGGCAGAAAGTCTGGATTCCTGACAATGATCCTATGATTCTTGAATCAGTCAAGGCCTTTGGCATCACTCCATTTCCGTTATCCATCGCCGATGTGCGGGCGGGTCTGCAAACCGGATTGATCAATACGGTCACCACGCCGCCCATCGGGGCGGTAGCGCTGCAATGGCATACCCAGATTAACTACCTGATGTATGAGCCGTTTCTGTATATTTATGGTGTGCTGGC
>JASFLX010000219.1:0-5295 GCA_050117895.1 Desulfobacterales bacterium
GCAACCCTTAATACTGCTGGTGTTTGCTTCTTAAACGAAGGGTCAGACGTTTAAATTTTGATTTGAAAAATTCGTTTTTTGGGGCTTGATTTGGAGAAATCGTATGACCAGAAAAACATGAATCGGATTCGATATCACAAACTTTGATCTTGCTTTTCCGATTCCATATATATAGCAGATAACACATTATCTTTTCCTGAAGAACAAATATATCCGGCCAAAGTCTTTCTCCTACATCAGTTGGATCTCTACTCCCTGGTAATCCTGGGAAGATCTTGAAAAAGATTATGTTCTTTATCTCCTTAATAAAAATAAATGGAACATCACGCGCGCCGCTCGGGATGCCAAAATTAACCGATCCACGTTTGATTCAAGAATGAAGAGACTTGGCATCAATAAAGGGTAGGAAGGCCTACGAAAAACGTCAATATAAGGATCGGGATCGGCCTGGTTTCTTATCCGTTGAAGATGAAGTAATTAGCGGCATGCCTCCGTTTGACCCTTAGCAAAGGTCAAACGGAGACTTGACTCCTAACTAAAGTTAAAAAAAATGGAAGTGGGCAATCGCTAAATATTTATATTTTAGGACTTAATATCAATATTCCACGATCAACCTTTTTCCAGCTTAACTCGCTGAAGAGGATAGGCTATCCTCATTATGGACATGGAAACGGATAACACCTTTCTATGCAGGTACCTCCTTGGCAGACTTCATAGCAACATTCAGTAGCAGGATTTTTTTGGATCTTTAATACTGTAATATTTTTAATTTTGTGAATATTCGTCCAATGATCTACAGGCATGGGCAGATCCATTCGAGAAATTTCAGGTGGTTTATTTTCAGTTTTTACTTCTCCTAAGATAGCCTCACCATCGAAGCCAATAGGTATCCATAATACTATTTCCTTTTTCTTCTCCCCTTCCGCCCAAATTTTATGTTTTAAAACGGTTGTTGTACCAAATAGGAAAACTAATGCTATAGCGATTATGAAAGCTACTTTTTTCATCGAACTTCTCCTCCTTTCTAATAGATTTATATCTAATTTTTGGTTAACCCGGCTCATCTTTCCAGTAATAACTGAATCGATTTAGCCTTTTTCTAATCCCTATTTCCCTAATACCCCCTTTCTTTCTTCAAAAAGTTATGATACGTCGTGACACATATATTAGAATGACAGTGTGAACCGAAGCAAAACCAAGCGCTCCGGGTAGACTGCCGGATTAGCTGGATCCATATCCAGGAATTTGAACGTTTCGTCAAACAGGTTTTTGCATTCAAGGCTTAACATACCATAGCGATCGGGCAGGCGATAACTTAGGGTCGCATCTACCACCCAGAACTCATCACTATCTTTTGTAATGTTATTACTGTAATCCACAAATTTACCGGACTGATCCACATAAGCCGCCTTAACCCCCGCAGATAATCCGGACGGATGAAAAAAGTTGATCCCAAAAGGCAGTTTATGGGTCTTGAGATATGTAAATCGCTCTACACCTAATGACTCCATATCCCTCTCAAATCGTTCGTATTGATACTCTGTACTAAAAGATAGCCGGCGGTGTGGGGTCCAGTAAAAATAGGCCCGACCCAGCCTTTGCTCCCAATCAGCCTCCCGTTTCTTCCAAGTAGTGCCTTCTTGTTTTAGATAGGGTCTTTCAAGATCGCGTTGGGATATTTCCACACCGCCGTACAGAGCTGAGGTGAATTTTTGATCGACAGCGATCCCGTATCGCCAGGAGTCTGTCGCATTTGTTTCATCAAAGAACTGATTAAAGCCGGCCACCTGGGTGGGCTCGACAGTCTGGTTTGATATCAACGTCCTTTTTAAAACTCTGAAGGCCGCGGCTCGTAATGTGGTATTCTGAAAAGGATTATAGGTCAACCCGAATTTTGGGTTGAACTGGTCAGTGTCCTCTTCACTAAGACCTCCGTCATATAAATCCGCACTTCCCCCCAGGGTCCAGATGAGCTTTTTCGGGTATTTGACTTGGGAGTACACATAAAAATTGCTGTGTTGGATATCGGTTTTCTTGGGATTGGGAGGTGGAACGGGAATCGGTATTGGTGGAAGCCCTGGAATCATCAAAAAATCGGTAAATATATCTTTCTCGTCCGCGTCAAAGTATCCGGCCCCCATAATGATGTTGAATCGATCATGGCGGAACTGATATTGAGCCTCAGCTGTGTAGCCGTCTGTTTCTGTTTCCCACTGCGACGAAACTTCCACGGGAGGCGCAACAGGAACCATTCTTTGGTCGTCATAATCGGCATCCCGGTATATAAAGGATGCAATGAAATCGGAATGGGGCGAAAAGGCTTGACGGAAGCCAAATCGGAAGGACTCGGTGTTTTGCTCCTTTCTCAGGTTGGTCCAAAAATTATCTGGGTCAAAAAGACGTGTAAGATCACCTGTTTCTTTGTCTGTATGTCGATATTCTGCCTGGATGCTTGTTTTGTGTGACAGGCTCGTCTGGGCGAAAACGTTGTAAATGTACTGTTCCTGATCGTTATTTTCCCGGAATCCGTCTGTTTGATAATGAAACTGGCCTGCGCTGAATGAAACCTTGTCATAGACTCCGGAAAAGACAAGATCACCACCCAGTGTGTCATTTCCGCCCACAACACCATCTGCTTGCAAGGCCATCCGGTTTCGCTGAAACATGGGATTAAATTCATTAAAGGAGAGAGACGACGGCCCGACACCTTCCAATATTTTAAGATCGCTCTCTGCAAGTTGCGGTTGGATGGGTGTAATGTTAATGGGCTGCAGGAGTTGGCTTTGGAGGAGCTCACTAACCCTGGCAATTTCATGCCGGGGTAGCGCAGAGTATGAATCGGCTAAGAACCGGTGGGCGGAGTAGTTGCCCGAATCTGTATTGACTGATTTCCAGCCTTCCACCAGGGCCAGCTGCTCAAAGCCCAAATTATTATAGATCCGGGCAAGACTGGCGCTTCGGGCGGCAAGATCCTGGTCTAATAATAAACTGGAACGGTAGACCGCACGATTGTCATTTAACTCAATGGATTTCTGAAGGTCCTGCAAAGCCTCGACCGGCCGGTTCACGGTTTGTTTTCGGATCGCATCGTAAAACCAGGGTGTAGGGTCCTGAGGATCGAGTTCTTTGGCAACGGCATACTCTCGGCCATCCAGATTCGTGCGTTTTTCTTCAAAGTACACCTTACCCAGGTAGCTGCGGATAAGGGAGTTGTTAGGGTCAAGACTCGCGGCAATTTCGATTTCCTTTCCTCCGTCCTCTAAATTACCGTCCCGGATTTTTGCCAGACCCAGACCCAACCTCGGCAGAGAGGAAGCCTGATCCAACTCAATTGCTTTTTCAAAAGCCTTTTTAGATTCTTTTGTTTCAATTTGTGTCAGGTAGGCAAATCCCAAAACGGTTTGCGTCCTGGACAGAGTTGGATTCAAGGCCACGGCCTTTTGTGCCGCCTCAAGGGCTTTATCCAGATTGCCGAATGACGAGTAGATCTCTGCCAGCCTGGCCCATGCCAGGGCGTTCTCAGGTTCCAGTTCCACGGCTGTTTCGAGACTTGCCCGTGCGCCGTTCAGGTCAAAACTTGCCTGCTGCGCGTATGAAAGCGCGATCTGTGCGGTAGCGGATTTTGAATCCATGGTAACCGACTCTTTTGCGAAATCGAGTGCTTTTTGTTTTTGATTTTGCACCACGGCGATGATGGATTGAAGGGCAACGGCATCGCTGTATTTCGGGTCCAGTTTCAACGCCTCTTCGATATCGGCTTTTGCCTCATCAACACGACCCACGGAAAGCAGCCATGACGCCCGATGCGCCAAAAATCCCGGGTCGCCGGTATCTTCTATTTTTACTTGTTCAGGAGAAACATAGATCACGGGAGGATAGTACAATGCCCATCGTACCGCATCCCGGGGATTTACCACAACCCGGTATTCCGGTGCTTTTCCTTTTCCGGCCACCGCCGATTGACCGCTGGAAAGAACCAGACTTCCGGCCTCATTTTCAGCCAACACCTTTCCTTCAAATATGGACAGAAAAGTTTGGTCGGCATCAACCCTGACATAAAATTCCGTACCTTCCACACCGCCGTTAACAAACGGTGTGGCCAGTTTTAAGCTGCGGGGGACACGGCTGAAAAAATGTGCAGCACCCTTAAGCAGCCGGATTAAAAGGGTCTGTTTTTTTTCCAAAGATGAAAAGGTGAGCGCGCTGTT
Organism: Desulfobacterales bacterium; assembly: GCA_050117895.1. Classification (GTDB taxonomy): domain Bacteria; phylum Desulfobacterota; class Desulfobacteria; order Desulfobacterales; family UBA11574; genus S5133MH16. The sequence goes on from JASFLX010000219.1 coordinate 4,209, forward strand.
CTGATCCAGGCGAAGGGTGGCGCCGTTACACAGAACAACAGCTGCCCGGCTATGTTCCCTGACCCGAATCATATCGCCGATACCATAGGTATCGTTCAAATGAACAGGCTCCCAGTGTACTTTGCCTGTTCTTCGAACCTCAACGGTGCCCTGCACCGATACAATCTTGCCTACCCATTCCTCGGATGGTTCCGAAGCCCAGGAGGTTGAGATTAAAATCCCTGCAAGAAGGCCAACAAGGAGTGCCGGAAGTAAGAGACGATACTTTTTTGGTATCATGGCGGTAACCTCCTTTTATTTGTTCACGAGGTAAATCAATCCATCCCACATTTCGCCAGGCGGATTCTCTCTGAATTTCTCACACAGATGTAAATAATAGGAAGAGGGTCCATCTTTTTTTTGGATTTTTATGGATTCATAAAACGCCGCGATTGCTTCTTGCCAGGATTGTTTGCAATAAGCATTAAACTCTTGCTTAGAAATTTTACAAAGGCCTGTCATAAACAGATCTCAGTAAAAATTCGAATCCCGTATTATATATTTCAGCGGCTGGTCCCGCTAAAAGCGAAACTTAAAGCTCGTCCCCCACTATTCAAAATTTTGTAATTGGGTGTGATATACATTTATGAGAAAGAGCCGTCTCGGACAAAGCAATGCTTTCCTATTTAATATTGAGGTATGTGCAAAAGCTGCCAAGTAGGTTGGGTGAACTTTCCTGCCGTTAATTCTATATAAAAGAAAATACATAGAAAGCAAGACTGAAATGATGGGTATTTAATGAGTATGTAAAATACCTAATTAATGGAGGGGCAAAAGGTGGGATCTTAAGTTTGCCCGCTTGTGGTCTAAACCAATCTTTCTTCGTAACCGGATTAATAGAAAGTACAGATCTCTTGATAATCATCTAAAAGGCACCTCCCAATCGCAAAAAAGGATGCGATTTGTTATAGGTAGTTAACGCCAATAACAACCCTTTAACAAAAGGAGGTGCTCAATGGAACTATACGCCGGATTAGATCTTCATTCAAGAAATACTTACATCGGTATTATGGACAAAGCGTTCAATCGGGTGTTTAAAAAAAGAGTT
>JASFLX010000220.1:0-5276 GCA_050117895.1 Desulfobacterales bacterium
CAGATTGCTGGAATCGCCCATGGTAATGTCGGGCAGGGCTTTTGGGGAAGAAATACGCAGTACCGCCAGATCTGAGTCGGGATCCGCCCCCACAATCTGTGCTTTGAATTCTCGTCCGTCTTTAAGACCGACCGTAATGGTTTTGCTTTTTAAAATAACGTGTTGATTGGTTAGGATAAAGCCACGTTTTCCATCAATAATGACTCCGGAGCCCAGACTGGATCGTTTGTATCGGCGGTTAAATCCAGGGTCAAAGAAGTCATTAAAAAAATTTTCGAAAGAAGGATCCATTCCGAATCCGGAAAAAGGATTAATCCGCTTGCGAACCTCAAACTCCGAACTTATGTTAACGACAACCGGACTGACTTTTTTAACGGCCATTACAACGGGGCTTTCCCGTGGGTTTTCAGCGGCAGGGTTGTCTGTGGGGTTAACAAAAAGCATAATAGGAAAAATAAGAACCGCAACCAATGAAACGATAAGTTTATTATTGTTTTGTGATTTTATCTTTGGCATTTTAGACATCTTTATAATAATATAGGTTTACGCCATTAAATGGCGTTTCTTTATCAATTGGATGGTCAGTTGTCCATTCCAAAATTTTTAGCGGTTAAATGAAAATCGATAAAAGTTTAGCTAAAAAATAATACATATATCATGAGCATAACAACCATTCAAGATATCTTGCCGCTGGTCGAGCAGCCCAGCCGTTATTTAGGCTCGGAGATAAACACGATTAAAAAAAATCATCACGATGTCAAACTGTGTTTTGCTCTTGCTTTTCCGGACCTCTATGAAATTGGCACATCGCATTTTGGTCTTCAGATCCTTTATCACATTCTTAACCGACACCCTGAAATAGCGGCTGAACGGGTTTTTGCTCCTGGGGTCGATATGGAAAATCGGCTCAGATTATCCGGCATTCCGATGATGTCCCTGGAATCTCATAAACCCCTTGACCGGTTTGATATCATCGGTTTCAGTCTGCTTTATGAACTTAATTATACCAATATACTTACCATGCTGGAATTGGCTCATATCCCCTTTTTTACAAAGCAAAGAGACGATACACACCCGTTTATTATTGCCGGCGGCCCCTGCACCTGTAATCCGGAGCCGGTTGCAGATTTTTTTGATGCGGTTGTGGTGGGAGACGGGGAAAACGTTATTATGGAAATGTCCCACGCCTGGCTGAATTGGAAAGCGAGCGGCAAGAGCGATAAGAAAACACTACTGAGAAACTGGTCCCAAATAGAAGGCGTCTATATCCCTTTGTTTTTCAAACCCAAATATGATGAAAATGGTTTTCAGTCCCTTGTGCCCGAATTTTCAGACGATCATACGGTAAAAAGAGCAATCGTTAATGATTTTGACCATACGGCCTTTCCGGATGCCCCTATAATTCCTTACGGAAAACCCGTACATGATCGTCTTCGGATTGAAGTGTCGCGGGGATGCACACGAGGCTGCCGATTCTGTCAGGCCGGAATGATATATCGTCCCGTACGTGAACGCTCCTTAGAGACCCTGTTGTCTCTTTCTGATGATTGTATTGCGTCAACCGGTTACGGGGATATATCTCTTTTATCCTTAAGCACAGGGGATTACGAATGTATATTTCCCCTCATGGAACGTCTGATGAATCGTTATAAGTCCCGACGTATTGCAGTTTCATTACCTTCACTGCGTGTCGGCACATTAACACCGGAGCTCATGCAGCTTATCAAAAAGGTTAGAAAGACGGGTTTTACCATAGCACCGGAAGCCGGCAGCCAGCGGCTCCGGGATGTTATAAACAAAAACATTGCGCAAGAAGAGATTGAAAATACAGTTAAAAGTGCATTCAGCCTTGGATGGCAGGTGTTAAAACTCTATTTTATGATCGGTCTTCCCACCGAAACCGATGATGATTTGCGGGCGATTGTTGATCTTGTAAAAAAAATGCATAAAATCAAAGGGCCTAAGGGTCGAAAAGGTAAACTCAATGTCAGCGTGGCAACATTTATTCCAAAATCCCACACCCCGTTTCAATGGGCGTCTCAGATTTCTTTAGACGATTCAAAACAGAAGATACGATGGTTAAAAAAGAACCTTAAAATGCCCGGAGTTCAGTTTAAATGGCAGAATCCTGAAGTCAGCATTCTTGAAGGATTGTGGGCCCGTGGTGACAGACGCCTTAGCCGATTACTTATGAACGCATATAAAAAAGGATGTAAATTTGACGGCTGGAGCGACAAGTTTAACTATCAATTATGGCACGAAGCGTTATGCGACGAGGGAGTGGATATCGATTTCTATACCACCCGTGTCAGGGATACGGCAGAGCCGTTGCCATGGGATTATATTGATACAAAAGTTACAAAAGATTTTTTAAAAAACGAATTAAAAAAAGCCGAGAAAGGCGAGCATACCCTTGATTGTCGCGCTGGAGACTGTAATCATTGCGGTGTATGTGACTTTAAAATTATTAAGCCGGAGGTATTTGATAACTGTGAAATAGAAAGAACAAAAAATATTTTTGCAGACCCTGTTAAAGAACCGCTTTATAAAAAGCTGAAAATATCCTTTTCCAAAAGGGGGCCGGCCAAGTATTTCGGGCACCTTGAACTGGTAAAAATTTTCTTGCGTGCCATCAGTCGTGCAGGAATACCTATTAAATTTTCAGAAGGTTTTCATCCAAAGCCGAAAATTTCATTTGAAGATCCGCTTCCGGTGGGTTTGGAAAGTTTAAACGAAAATTTTTATTTATCATTACGCGGAGATTTTAAACCACAATGCATTGTGGATTCTTTAAACAAACATCTTCCAAAAGGTCTAAGTGTTTTTAACTGTCAGCTTGTTTCGTCAAAGGCTGTTTCTAAAGAGTTGCCGTTAGCAACCTATCTTGTGACAAAAAAAGATGGTATTTTTAATGAGAAAGACTTAGACTGTTTTTTGAACGACCGAGAAGTCATTGTTACGCGAACCGGACCAAAACGGAAGACAAAAAAGATAGATTTAAAAAAGATGGTTTTAAAAATAGAGCGACCTGCTCCAAATAGACTGAAGATGACACTTAGAACAGAACCGGGCAAAACGGCGAGACCGTTTGAGGTTATGGAAAAAATATTCTGTATGACCGTTCAAGAAATAAAACAGGCCACTATTGTCAAATTGTAAATTTTACTCTTTTGATGAAATGGATAGCTGGACTTATTGTATGGTGAAGACAAATTGATACGTCAAATAAACCGTGTGTTGGGAAACGGCGGAACAAAAAGAAGATGTATAAAAAGATAATCATAAACCAAGCAGAACATGAAACCCGGGTCGCTCTTCTCGAGGACGGGAATATCGTGGAACTTTTTATTGAACGCGGAGACGTTTCAGATATTGCCGGGAACATTTACAAAGGCAAGGTGCAGCGGGTTCTACCAGGTATGCAGGCCGCCTTTGTGGATATAGGGCTTAAGCAGGCGGCTTTTATATATGTGCGTGATATAACTGGTGCAAGATATGGTGAAATTGAGAACCTCCTGATAGAAAGCGATATGGATGAAAATAATTCCATTAATATGAATGAGGCCGGTCCTTTCTCTTTCATGATGAACCAGGAAACCAACATAGAGGAATTGATTACAGAAGGTCAGGATATAATGGTTCAGGCGGCCAAAGCGCCGTTAGGTTCTAAGGGGGCTCGAGTAACTACGAATATATCTCTTCCCGGCCGTTTTATCGTGCTAATGCCGACATCTGACCATATTGGAATATCCCGGCGAATCGAGGATGAAACCGAACGGAAACGATTAAAGGAAATCGTTGATTCTTCACGCAAGGACCGTTTCGGGTATATTATAAGAACCGCTGCGGAAGATATCCGGAAAGAGAAAATTGCTTATGAAATGGGGTTTTTGAAAAATTTGTGGGAAAACATACAGAAAAAATACCAGACCGCTCCGGCCCCGTCTCTTTTACATAAAGAAGTTGCAATAACCCTTCGAGCCGTAAGGGATTTACTCATTCACGAGGCTGAAAAACTGATCATCGATTCCCGTTCCGGTTATGAATCTATTCTTTTGTTTCTTGATTCGTTTGTTCCCAGTTTAAAAGATTCGGTAGAGTTTTATGAGGGTATAGAACCGATTTTTGATGCCTACAATTTAGAAGGTGACATCTCACGGGCTTTAAAAAAGAAGGTATGGCTGAAATCCGGCGGTTACATCGTGATAGAACATACCGAGGCGCTCATCGCAATCGACGTAAATACCGGACGCTTTGTCGGTAAGTACAATCTGGAAGAGACCATTTTTAAGACCAATCTAGAGGCCGTAAAGGAGATCGCCTATCAAATTCGCCTTCGGGATATTGGTGGTATTATAATCATCGATTTTATCGATATGGAAAAAAAATCCAATCAGGAGAAAGTGTTTAATGCGCTAAAAGAGGCCCTTGTGAAGGATAGGAGTAAAACCCACATCCTTCCCATATCAGAGATGGGCCTGATACAGATGACCCGGAAGCGGATCAGGAAGCCCCTTACCCGGATTTTATGTGAGCCATGCTTTTATTGCGACGGGGAAGGGTATCTTATATCACGGCAGACAATATGTTATCATATATACCGGGAGATACTTCGTGAATCACGAGACATGATGGGCGTCAAGGTGAGTTTGAGAGTAAATCCCGAAATTGCCGAACTGCTTCATGGCGAGGAAAACCATCTTATCTTATCACTGGAAAGAATGATTGAAAAACAGATTGTAATATATCCCGATTCACACCTTCATATGGAAGAATTTGATGTTTTAGAAATTTTAAAAGAGTAATAGGGGTCGAATAATTTCATGTTTTTTTGGGTCTTGACAACATAAAAAGGTTGTGATTACATAGTATATTTTTGAAATTAATATAATTCAGTCCATTTGATCGGCAGTAAAAGGCGTTAGTTCTTTTTGGGTAATTATCCGGCCGGTTATTAGAATAAGGGTTTTAAATTATGAAAAGAACGTATCAACCGAGCAGAATAAAACGTGCGCGAACACACGGGTTTTTAAAAAGAATGTCAACCAAACAGGGGAGAAGGATTATTAACCGGCGAAGATCCAAAGGGAGAGCCCGTTTATCGGTATAATACATATCGTTTTTGACATATATAAAACAATAAATATATAAATAGCAATAGGTTGCAGAGGACAACGCTTTTTGCGCTTTTATTTTACCAAGGCAGAAAGAATTCTAAAACGCTCCGAGTTTCTCGCAATATCAAAATTCGGCAAGAAAACTCAAAACAGACATTT
>JASFLX010000221.1:0-5273 GCA_050117895.1 Desulfobacterales bacterium
AAGATCTTTTTTACCGATTGAACGTCATTTCTATTCCTGTACCGCCGTTGAGGGAGCGTAAGGATGATATCCCGCTGCTGGTGAAAGCATTTATACGCAGGTATTGTCTAAAAATGAATAAAGAGTTGGTAAAAATCTCCTCTTCGGCCTTGAAATTGCTGATGGATTACAACTGGCCCGGAAATGTGAGAGAGCTGGAAAATGTCATCGAAAGGGCGCTGGTTATCGGGCGAGGCAAAGAAATCGTGATAGAGGACCTTCCGTTTTCACGCAAGCAATTAGAGCCTGAAACAATGCCCAATTCCTTGAAGTTAATGGAAAAAATGCATATCAAGAGAATTCTGGAAGAAACAGATTGGAACATCAGTAAAACAGCGCGTCTTCTGGAAATTGACCGCCAGACGCTCTATAATAAAATTGCAAAATATAAGATTGAAAAGGAATCATAAATCGATTTGTCAAGCTGCGTTACGATCTGTCCCATAGGCTCGGTGGACCCAGAGATTCTCGAGCACATCGCGAAATGTATTTCAGTTCGATGTGGTCTAAACTGCAGAATCTCAATGAATATGGAAAATCCTCGGTACGCCTATAATGATACCCGTTGCCAATATAATTCAAAGCTGATATTAAAGCACCTCCTTCAACGAAGTCTCCAGGACACCTTTCGACTGATCGGAGTGACTTCCGTGGATTTGTATGTGCCCATTCTTAGGTTTGTCTTCGGATTAGCACAGATCCAGGGCAAATGTTCAATAATATCCCTACACCGGCTTTATCCCCGGTTTTACGACCAGCCCTCCAATCCGGATCTTCTATTGGCACGGGTGGAAAAGACGGCCATGCACGAACTGGGGCATACATTCGGTTTGACCCATTGCAGGGATCGGCGTTGTGTGATGTATTCCTCGGTTCGGATTGAGGATACGGACTTAAAACAACCCGACTTTTGCCCCACCTGTTTTGAGCTTTTCCAATGGTATCTTAAAAAATCCCTCCAGCAGCCTCCTCATTAAGCCTTGAATGGATGCCGAAATATTCTACAGCATGTCTTTTTTTTCGGCAATTCATGAATTTATTGAATAAATAAGCAGTTATGTATTGTTTTGTAGTTTACCAAATAACATTTGCCGATTATTTCAGCAATATGTTTTATGGGTTTATTATTCAATCAAAGCGCCCGGAAAATTTTTGTTATATATAAAACAAATAGTTACAATAGTTATTCCGTGTCTTATTCGACATTGGCACACTGTTTGCTTTTTAGAACCGTAAAATAAAAAAATTAAAACCGATCAAATATTATAGTAAAAGGAGGGAATAAAATGGGCGCCACCAAAAAGAGGGAATCAATGAGAATTGTACCACCAGGCAAAAAAAAATGTGTATGGATGGAGGCCGGGGTCGTTTCCTATAAACTGTGCGATCACAACTTTGATTGCTCTACCTGTGTATACGATCATGGTATGCATGATCGGGTTGCCCGGTATAAGGAAAAAGTTGCCGTACAACCGTTGGCGGCAGTACCGGATAAATTCACCGAAACCTGGGTAGATAAAATGATGCAGCTTCCTGCTAATCGGCGCAAATGTCGTTACATGATCACCGGGGAAGTGGGTCATAAATTATGCCCCAATGCTTATGAATGCGGCACCTGTTCTTTTGACCAGATGATGCAGGAACGCCTTCAGGCTGAGACGCTTCCGGTTCATGCAAGAAGCCGGGAAAGCGGTTTTGAACTGGCAGAAGATTTCTATTATCACGACGGCCACACATGGGCCAAACCGGAATATGGCGGGCGTGTTCGAGTGGGGCTGGATGATTTTGCCCAAAAACTTATCGGAAAACTCTCAAGGATTGAACTGCCGAATATTGGCCAGGAAGTAAAACAGGGAGAAGTAGGATTTCAAGTCAGGCGCAATGGAGACGTTGCCAAACTCCTTTCCCCTATGGACGGCATCGTCGCCAATGTGAACCATTCCCTACGGGATCAACCGGACCTGATCAACGAATCTCCCTATGAAAAAGGATGGTTATTTACCCTTGAGCCAACCCGGCTGCGTAAAAACTTAAAAGGACTCTATTACGATAAGGAGGCCCGTAATTTCATCCATGGGGAAAGGGAAAAGCTTTTTGCCATGGCCAATGACGATTTGCGGGTGGCCGCAGATGGTGGTGTCTCGGTTGAAGACATTTCTCAAGAACTTGAAGGGAAAAACTGGGCCAAGTTTATAAAGGTTTTTCTTAAGACCTGATCGGCAATAATGCCGTAACCGGATCTCATACAAAACAATGGCACAAAACCTCCCGCCGCCAGAAAAGCGGGAGGTTTTTTTTAGGTTTCAGGTTCCAGCGCCTCTGTTCATCATTCCTGACACCTGACACCTGAAACCAGGCATACGGGAAGGAATAAATATGGGATATTTTTTAAAGCCATATTATGGGCAATTTTAATCACCCCACCTGACACCTGACACCTGAAACCAAATAGCCATAACAATCTTAGCAATCAACAGTCTTGATTTACACCCGTCTGCACCAAGCCAAGTGCGGCCGGCAGGCACATTCCATGATTACGTCAGTCCATACGATTTAAGCTTTCTTCGGAGGGTGTTCAAACCTATTCCAAGAAGCCTGGCGGTTTGGGATTTGTTTCGGCCTGTCAGCTTATACGCTCGGATAATGTGAGATTGTTCAATTTGTGCAAGGGGTGCAATATGGTCTGACACGGGGCGGGGCAGGCATGTTGATATGGATTTGCGCTTTTTTAAATGCGCGGGAAGAAAATCTGATAAAATGGGTTTCCCCTGTGCCAGATTTACAGCGGACTGGATTATCGATCTGAGTTCCCTGACATTCCCGGGATAGTCATGCTCCATAAGCAGACACATGGTTTCTTCTTCAATGTTTTGATTTTTAGCGAAACCGTCGCAATCTTGTAAAAATTTGTCGGCCAAGAGCGGAATATCCTCTTTTCTTTCTCTCAAGGGAGGCAGATGAAGCCATCCTCCCCGGACACGATAATATAAATCTTTCCGAAAAACTTTTTTGGCCATCATTTTTTCCAGATCTTTGTTGGTCGCCGCGATAAATCGTACGTCCGCTTTCTGATGAACGTTGGTCCCCAATTTAAGGTATTCCCCATCCTGTAAAACGCGCAAAAGCTTACCCTGAAGCTCTATGGGGAGGTCACCGATTTCATCTAAAAACATGGTCCCTTGATTGGTGTATTCCAGATAGCCGGTGCGGCCATTTTGAGCACCGGTGAAAGCGCCTTTTGTGTGACCGAAAAATTCAGCTTCAAAAAGGCTGCCGGTGAGTGAAGCCATATTGACCGGTGTAAAGGGATATTCTGATCTGGGGCTTGCGGCATGAATTGCCCATGCCAGAAGTTCCTTACCCGTACCGCTCTCACCGGTAATTAAAAGAGGAACATCACTACCGGCATGCAATTCCGCTTCCTTTAAAACCCTTAGAACCTTTTGAGACCGGGTGATAATCGGTTTGAAAGGTTTTTTGTTCACCAGTTGGGGCAACGTTTGGCTTTTTTCTATATCCAGAATATCAATCAGACGCTTTTTTTCCATGGCTCGTTTCATGGAAAATACAAGGTCTCCCTGGGAGATGGGCTTTACCAGATAGTCATAAGCCCCTTTGTTAAGACATTCCACTGCAATTCGGGCCTCGTTAACGGCGGTAGCCATGATGCATTCGGTTCTTGGACTTATGTTTTTAATTATTTCAAGAAGTTCCAGTCCATCCATTTCCGGCATGGTCATATCCACCAGCGCGATGTCGAAAACGTTTCCCTCTTCAAAAAGAGACGCCGCTTTCATGGGATTGTCTTCGGTGTATATATATTTAAAACCGGACTTGAGCAACTGCCCTTTGATGATTTCAAGGTAATCCGTATCATCATCAATAATAATTATTTGATTCCGCATTCAACCATCCCCTTTCCGGTCTCTGTCCCAAAAGGGACTGTTCCAAAATGGCACAAATTGTTGCTCAATCACTGATTTGCTCTTTACATGTATAACACATGTGCCAAATTGGCACAATAGCCCCGTGAAATCAAATCTTAAAATATTTTCGGTCATGGCAACAAATAATTGTTTATGTATATGATATAATAGTCATTTATTTATATTTATCAAAATTATATCCTCCTGGCACAGTTGTTGCTCATACTACATCCGAAAACTCTGAAACCTCATCTATTCATAAGCTGCTTTTTGTTTTCTTAAGTTAAAATCGGAGGAAAGCCTATGCATTTAAAGCGCAAATTCGAAGCAGGGAAATTTGCTATCCTTGCGGAAATGGAACCCCCCAAAGGGATAGATGTTTCCACTATGGTAACGAACGCCATGAAAGTCAAGGGGGAGGTGGATGCCTTTGTGGTGCCTGAAATGAGCAACGCTGTCATGCGCATGAGTGCCCTTGGAGGGGCCATGATTCTGCAGGGAAAAGGCATGGAAACCGTGATGCAGGTCAACTGCAGAGACAGGAACCGAATCGCTCTTCAAGCGGATCTTCTGGCAGCTTATGGATGCGGTGTTACAAACGTTATGGCGGTTACCGGAGAAGATCCCAGCTTTGGAGACCACTTTCAGGCAAGATCCGTGTATGACATCAACCTTCTGGAGTTACTCAGAACAATTCGCGGGCTCGAGCAAGGAAAGGACATGGCCGGAATCGAACTTTTAGGTTCCCCCGAGTTCTTGGTGGGATCCACGGTTGATGCAGGGGCCAAGGGAAAATCCACCGAACTGGAGATTGAAGAGATGAACAAAAAAATTGAGGCCGGCGCCCAGTTTTTCATCTCCCCGCCGTTATTTGATCTTTCCGCCATCCAGCATTTCATGAAACGGGTGGAAGCAGAAAAAATTAAAATCATTCCCACGGTGTTGCTGCTCAAATCTTTAGGAATGGCCCGTTACATCATGCGTAATGTGGATAATGTTTTTATCCCTGATTCTCTGATTGACCGTATCGGAAAATCCCCTGACAAGGTTCGAGAGTGTACTCTGATTGCATCAGAAATGGTTGCATCGTTAAAAGAAGAAGGATTCAGCGGCGTAAACATGGCAACTATTGGATGGGAGCATAAGCTTCCGGAGATATTAGATAATGTCCATCCATAAACGGCATCTTTCGGCCTCCGGCGGCGTTCTCGCTCGTTTTCAATCCTCGACATAGCGCGCTATGCCTGCGGTTGAAAACTCGCTCGGGCCTTGCCGGAAACCAAAATCTACCATTTATGGATGGACACT
>JASFLX010000222.1:0-5262 GCA_050117895.1 Desulfobacterales bacterium
TCATGCAAGCCCAAAGAAATATTGTATAATCTTATAAATAATAGAGGGTTACATAAATTGTATGATAAGGATAAAAGTGTAAAATTATATGGAAATATGTGAAATTGTGGGGCAAACTACATAATGGCTGTGTAAATATTTGCTTATTTTTCCGGATAATGCCAAGGAAATAAAAATGGGAAACATATCACAGGATATGGCCGATAGGTAGGATTGCGCCTATCCTTTCTTCGGAGTAATTTTCTCTGACAATGATATGATATGTTTTGGTTTATAGTGATCGTTTATCTTTGGGTTGGTTTTGTAACAATCCGGACATTTCGCAAAATACTCGTCCGGTGAACACTTAAATAAAGAACCACCAAGCAATCCAAATCCTCCTGATGTGGGGGTTATCTCAATGATGACATCACACCCACAGTCCGAACATTTGCCCTTTAATACAATTGTAGATTTTTCAGGATTATCTTCAAATATTTTTTTTAGTATTTCAATCATTAGCGATTACATCCTTGAGCTTCCGGTTCTGCCCGTTAAAAAATATTTGTTATTTTTGTGTTCTTATTTTCAGTCTTCTGTCACGTCCGCTTCTGCGGTCTTTTCCGGACCTGCGTTCAGGAATATGAAGGTCATATAAAAATTCACGCCGGTCAAAGCCTGAACGGCGACCTCCATTATCGGGCAATGCTTGTTTCATGACATAGACAGATTTGTTTTTTTATGAACGTTTTTCGCTCCACCCTCCAAGATCGATTCGGCCAGACACAACAAAAGCATGGTGGTGTGTTTATAGTCGGCCAACTTGAAACTTTTGCAAAAAGGGGCGTTTTTCAAAGTTCTCAAGGTTTGCTTTTAATAAATATAAAATTAGGACAATGTATTTTGTATGTCAAGTATATTTTTATACAATATATGGGGTTTAAAAGATTTTTTATTATGAGGAAACATATGAAAGTGAATTGTGAGTATATAATAAGTGACATTTTATATAAAGTGCGCTTGGCGGGCTTGCTATCAGCGCAAACGAATCATGAATATCCAGGCTAAGTTCTTGTACTTTCAAGGATGGTTCATAAAAAATGCGAGCTAAAGGGGTCAAACAAACCGTTTGCCCCTGTCTAAATTCCGGTACTGAACCGCTTCGGAAATATGATCGACCCGGATATGGGATTCGTTGTCAAGATCTGCAATGGTTCGGGCGATTTTTAATATCCGGTTATAGGCGCGGGCGGATAGGCCCAATTTGTCAATGGCCGATTCAAGAATATTGCATGAAGCTTCGTCGATTTTACAATGTTTTTTAATATGCCGGTTGAGCATCTGAGCATTGCAGTAAATTTTTGTTCTTATAAATCTTTGGGACTGGCGTTCTCGTGCTGCAGTAACGCGTGTTCTGATTTCCTCCGACGATTCTGCATCGGCTTTAACTCTCAGGTCTTTATAGGGAACTGCCGGAACTTCGACATGAATATCGATCCGGTCCATCAAAGGGCCTGATATTTTTGAGCGAAAGCGGTGAATTTGTGTATAGGTGCATCGACACTCGTGCTTGGGGTCGGAAAAATATCCGCACGGACACGGGTTCATTGCCGAGACCAGCATAAAACTCGAAGGATAGGTTATGGTTAAGGCTGCCCGGGAAATAGTTACCCGGGTATCTTCCAAAGGTTGTCGGAGAACTTCTAATACATGTTTCTTAAATTCCGAAAGTTCGTCCAGAAACAAAACGCCGTTATGGGCCATGCTGACTTCACCCGGTCTGGGGATATGACCGCCGCCGATCAATCCCGCATCTGATATGGTGTGATGAGGCGATCTGAAAGGCCGTTTTGTGATCAGTGCCTGGTCTTTTTCAAGCATTCCGACAACGCTGAATATCTTTGTCGTTTCAATGGCTTCTTCAAATGTTAACGGGGGAAGTATGGTTGGGAGACGTCTTGCCAGCATGGTTTTTCCCGAGCCCGGGGGGCCGATCATGATTAGATTGTGTCCTCCTGCAGCGGCAATTTCCAAAGATCGTTTTACATGTTCCTGCCCCTTTACCTCGGAAAAATCGACTTCAAAACCTTTGGCAGTTTTAAATACAGCAGAAATGTCTGTTGTTTCGGGTTTTATTTGAGCAAATCCACGGAAAAAACTTACCAGTTGAGACAAGGTTTTTACCGGCAAAACCGTAATATCCTCTACAACCGAAGCCTCGGGACCATTGTCATAAGGGACGATGATTCCCGTATAATCGGCACTTTTTGCGGCCAGTGCCATGGGAAGAGAACCCTTGACAGGTTTAATGCGACCATCCAGTGACAACTCACCCAAAACAAGGTATTTGGATATAATCTGTTGAGGAATGATTTGGGTTGCTGTAAGTATTCCCAAAGCTATGGGAAGATCAAAACCGGTTCCTTCCTTTTTAATATTGGCGGGCGCAAGATTAACGGTGATCCTGTCATCAGGAAATCGATAACCCGAATTATTAATGGCAGACTTGACTCGCTCTTTGCTCTCTTTTACAGAAGCTTCCGGGAGTCCAACCGTGGTAAACGTAGGGAGTCCGGATGTGATATCGACTTCCACTTCAACTAAAAACGCATCAATTCCAATAACGGCGCTGCTTAAAACTTTTGCGAGCACGCTTCCTCCTTTCACATATTGTCTTCCCTATACCAAAAATTTTATAAAAATTTTTGAATCATAACAAATAGCTGTGTAGAGAACAATCTTTTTACTATCATTTTAAGATTTGCTTTTTTCAAAAGAGACAAATTGGCAATAATTACGATGTGCTATAGAGATGTCCGATGATGATACTAGAAGCTATCTCAAAAAAGTCTTTTTGCCCAATCTCTGTGTTAGGCCCTCGTTTCAAGTCCTCGACATACTTGAGTATGCCTGTCGGAGATCCCGTGATGTTTTCGGGGCGGGTTGAAACTCGGTCCCGCCTTGACCTTGAGCAAAGATCATATTTTTGAGATGGCTTCTAAAAATAATAAATAATCCTTGTAAAATAAAACCAGTAATATTAGATATAAATATAACAAATTCAGCTTGATTTTTCATGGTTCGTATTTATTTTATACGACTTATATAAAATTTTCATCGTTATTCAATAGACCATTTTTTAATTTTTTCAGCAGAACATTCATTATTTTATGTATTTTAAACAAAGAACCGTTGCAAAACCGGTCAGTTGTTCGGGTGTGGGTGTTCATTCCGGGAAAAAAGTTAATCTGACGATTAAGCCCGCACCGAGAAACCATGGCATCAAGTTTATCCGGACAGACCTTCTTGACTGTCCGTGCATATCCGCTCATTTTAATATGGTTGTGGATACAAGTCTGGCGACCGTCATAGGATACGAAGGCTTTATTGTTTCAACCATAGAGCATCTTATGGCCAGTTTTGCCGGCCTTTCCATCGACAATGCTCTGGTAGAGATCGACAGCTATGAAATGCCGATCATGGACGGCAGCGCCGGTCCTTTTGCGTCCATGATAAGATCTGCAGGAGTCAGGGATCAGGATGCGCCAAGGTATTTTTTCGTCGTCAAAAAACCGATAGAGCTTAAAGAAGACGGCAAAATGGTGGGTATTTATCCATGTTCGACATACAAAATAACCTGTACCATTGAATACGATCATTCCCTGATCAAAAAGCAGTCCTATTCCGTAGATCTATCGGAACAGGTTTTTGAGCGTGAAATATCCAGGGCCAGAACCTATGGTTTTCTGCATGAATATGAATATCTTAAAAGATACGGCCTGGCTCGTGGAGTTTCTCTGGATAATGTTGTTGTTATTGACAGCAAAGATGTAATTAATAAGGACGGCCTGCGCTACAAGGACGAATTTGTGAGACATAAAATCCTCGATTGCATCGGGGATTTTTCACTTCTTGGTATGCCTATTTTAGGCCATGTAGTGGTCAGCAAATCCGGCCATGCATTCAACCATGCTTTTCTTAAGGAATTCTTTTCTCAAAAAGAATCATGGGAAACCCGCACCATCAATAATGAAAATGAGTTGCCCTCCTATGAACCAAAATCCCTTGCCATTTAGCCCGGTATCCGCTATTAATTAATAGCGTTGTCTTTTATAGTTGTTTGCTAATATTCCGTTTTCTGATCTATTGGAGTTAGGCTTGAACGCTAGCCTCGAATATGGAATAATGGAATGATGGAATACTGGAGGGTTGGTTTTTAAAAGGATATTTGCCATTTTTTATTTTGTCGTCCGCACAAATTTTACCATTAACCCAATATTACATGATCCCAGAACCCAATTATTCCATTATTCCAGCATTCCACCATTCTAATTGGGGCGAAGCCCCTAACTTGTGGTCGATTAGAGTGTCGATATGAAATCGTTTATAAATCGAAAAACAGGTTTCTGGCTCCTTGGCATCATCTTTTTTGTCCAGAATCTATCTTTTGCCCAGGATGCCCGGTTGACGAACATAATTGTTACAAATACGCGAGACGATCTTCTTGTTTACCTGAAAGTTGAAGATGCTTTTAGAGAAAAAATGAAAAAGGCTGTATTCAGTGGTGTTCCTACCACATTTTCATTCTTCATTACGCTCTATAAGGTGCGCAATCTTTGGTTCGATAAAAAGATATCCGATATAACAACAACAAATACCATCAAGTACAATAACCTGAAAGAAGAATTTGTTGTAAAACGGTCGTGGGATGGTGGTAGACCGCAGATTACAAAATCTTTCATAGAGGCCCAAAAATTGATGGCTGTAATCGACAGCCTGAAAGTTGTCGCTCTTGATAAGCTTGAAAAAGGTGGGCATTATCAAATAAGAGCTAAGGCTGAACTTAGCAAAATTACCCTTCCTTTTTATCTGCATTATATCCTTTTTTTTGTTTCTCTATGGGACTTTGAAACCGACTTGTATACCATCGATTTTATCTACTAGACTGACCAATTATCATGGCAAGAAAAAAATACAAAAAGCCGAAATCCTATATTTCGGAAGAAGAGCGCAACAGAAGAAAGCGTGAAGTCATTATTATTTTTGTTATTATTGCCGTGGTTACCATACTGACCTTTGCCGAGAGCCGGATAATACATTTTGGCGCCGGTATCCCAATTTCCAATACCATCCTGATGTTTATATTGATCAATATCAATTTGCTGTTGCTTATCTTGCTCATATTTCTTGTCTTCAGAAATTTGGTAAAGCTGCTTTATGATAGAAAACGAAAAGTAATGGGCGCAAAGCTTCGAACGAAACTTGTGGTCGCATTTATCGCGC
>JASFLX010000223.1:0-5203 GCA_050117895.1 Desulfobacterales bacterium
TGAAAATTCAACCGCCGCAGCACTCCCTTTTGCCTGAAGGATACAGTTCGCCAGTCTTATCGGAGTTGTAATGTTACGGAAAAAATTTTTTACACCGGTTCTGATAAAATCCGGAGTAATTGCCTTGTATCCTCTAGCCAGAGGTTTAAGCGCCCAAAAGTAAAGTTTGTCATTGAAATGGAACATGGCCCGGTTCCAGGGGGAAAGGGGGTCTGCCACCTTTATGGCTTCTTCTTCGAATTCATCTTCAAAAAAACCTTCATCATCATTATCTTCCATATCCGGGTCTGATGGAATCTGCTCTGCTTCGGCGGTTGTAATTTGCCGGTTCTGATCACGCTCCATATTCTCCGGCACTGCCTGGGAAGAAGCCGCCCGTCTATGGGCACACCCGGTGGACAAAAAAAACAAAAACAGGAAAAACAGCAATAAATAAGTCCATTGTCTTTTTCGCATATTATCAAATCCCTTTCTAACCCCGTCAAACCATTTCAATATATTATAACCTATTGAGAAGTTACACCCTGTTTAACCTTCTTTTGCTTCATGCCCAAACGGTTTAAACACTACTATCAGTTGCGGTAAAAGCGTCAGAGAGGCAATTAAGGCAATCAACATTGCCAATCCTGTTAGCAGACCGAAATAAATGCTGGGAATAAAATTGGACAAAACCAAAATTGAAAAACCGATGATAATTGTCACCGACGTATAAAACATTGCATGGCCGATGCTTCCATGACACCGATGCATGGTCATAATATAATCCCGGTCGATTTGAAACTCTTGAGTGAATCTGTGTATATAGTGAATCGTGTCATCTACAGCAATTCCCACGCTAATTGACGCTATGGTAATGGTCATCATATCTAAGGGAAGATTGAACCAGCCCATAACGCCAAGGACGACTCCAATGGAAAGCAGATTGGGGAAAATGGCGATCAAAGCAACTTTTAACGACCTGAAAAGGATCAAAAACATGACCATCAGCGCCAGTATGACAACCCCCAGCGTCAGTATCTGCGACCTGAAAAGGCTCTGCAGCATATTGTTGTATAAAAGCAGCATTCCGGATAAATGAACATGTTCTTTTTCTAACTGAAGCTTGCCTACCAGATCATGCCGAATTTTTTTGAGCAACTCGTTCCGTCTTAATGATTTTTCAGAGTCTCTGACACGTATTGAGAAACGGACCTGATTATTCTCGACAGATACGTAGGGTTTTAATACCAGATTTTGGAACTTTTCCGGCATCTCAGTGTATAACAAGGCCAATTGAAAATTATCGAGCGGCTTACCGTTATTTAATTTTTCAGCCACCTTCATCATGGTTCCAAGGGACAGAATCTTACCGGTTTCAGACAGGCTGTCAAGATAATTATGCACCATGACAATCCGGGCCATCTTAGCCGAAGTAAACCAGTATTTATTTTTGCTTTCCGCTTCATCAAATTCATCAAACTCGTCAAATTCATCGGTATCTTCTGTTTTGGTTTCAGATGGCATCTCAGGTTCCGATACTGAGATCTCTTCAAAATCGACAATCACATCCAGTGGCGTGGTGCCGCCCAGATTCTGGTCAATGACTTTCATACCCTGATAAATCTCGGTTGTATGTTTAAAATAATCGATAAAACTGTTTTCAACCGTCAGCCGTGATATTCCAATTGCACTGAGTATAAAGGCAATGCCGCTTACTATCAGGATAAATATGCCATGTGATTCGGTGAACCCGGCTAAAAACGCCGTCAGTGAAAAGTGGTTTTTCTTTGCGGGCTTTAGAGATTCTTTATTCGTCAGCATGGACACGGATGGAAATAAAAGGAATGTCATGACCAGGGATACAATAATCCCGGCGCTCATCATCCAGCCAAATGTTATAACCGGCAAGATATCGCAAAGCAACAGCGAACCGAACCCCGCGATGGTTGTCAGCGCCGCATACAGGCACGGCTTCATCTTCAAACGAACCGTATCGAGAATAAGTTCCCGTTGCCCGGCTTCAGGATTTTTCAAATTAAGTTCGCGATATCGCACAATCAGGTGGATGGTTATGGCCATAGTGATAATCAGCTGCAAGGATATAAAATTGGAAGATATGACGGTAACCTCCCAGTCAAACAATCCCAAAAGCCCCATCATGGCAATTGCGGAAAAAGCGCAGCAGAGCACCGGTAAAAAAATCCAGCGAATTTTTCTAAAAATAATACCTAATGTAAGAATTAGAAAAAACAGTACACCCAGGCCGAATACTTTCAGGTCGTTTTTGATAAAGCTGATCAAATCGTCAGCGATCATGTTGACGCCGCCAAGAAAGAGTTGGGCATCTTCCCGATACTTATCCATAATCGAACGGATTTCAATGATATCGTGATGACGGATTTCCCTTATCTTGTCCCGGTGCTTTCTGAATTGCTCGGTGACTTTTCTGAATTCGGTAACTTCCGCAGCAGTAAGGGAGCCGTCAGCTTTTTTTTCCCGAAAATGATTGCGACGGCTAAGCAGGTCCCGGTAAATATCATCGACTGGAAAGTAGATCAGAAGGGCGGTGGTTTTGAGGTCCGGACTGACCAGAAGGTTTTGATAAAGCGGACTGTTTTTAAACTCGATTTTTGCCAGTTTTTTGTCAACCGTTTGAGATTCCAGTGTCTGTATATTGGCAGCCAGCTCTTTAATCGGCACCGGCGGGCTTTCAAGCAGAGGGACATCAAGTATGGATACCACTGAAGACACTCTTTCCATCCGCTTTAATTCATCACGCAACCGAACCAGGTTTGACAGGACGTTCTCTGAAAACAGATCGCCTTCAGGGGCATAGGTCATCACCAGATAATCTTGCAGACCATATCGTGAATCGATAAGCCTCGAATAACGAAGATCTTCGTCATTTTGGAGAACCAGAGTTTCTGATGATGCATCAAGTGTAAAGTCTTTTGCCTTATAACCCAGGAAAGAGACCACCGCCAAAATGAAGATAATGGCGAGAATGGGCCGCTTTAATATGACTTTATCGAAAAAACGCACGGTCAGAGAGTGAAGTGTTATCATATTGATCGCTTACAGCAAGGTAGAATTTCCGATACGTTTATTTATTTTCCGGTTGTTCCGGTTGTTCCAGCTTTATCAGAAGGTCATCAATAGTGCCCTTACTCAGGACGTGGTCGAACTGAGACCGGTAGGTGGAAATAATACTGACACCCTGGACTTCTATATCATAAATCAACCAGCTGTTCCCAGAGTCATGAAACTTGTACAGCATGGATATGGTGTTGTTCTTAGATTTCAATTCGGTTGGAATCTTAATTTTTCTTTTTTCCCTGACAGCGGTTTTAAAAACCACCTGTTCATCGGTATAAAGTTTTAGTTTGTCGAGATACGACTCCTTCAATCGTTGGGTAAAAAGCTCGATAAATCTCGCTCTTTTTTCTTTGACCAGGCCGGGCCAGTATTTTCTACCCAGAGAAAGTTTGGCCATAAGAGGAAAATCAAACAGCGGTGTTACAATTTCGATGATCTGTTTGTTCTTTTCCTGCTGAACAAGATCTTCTTTCTGCAACACAGCAATTGCTGCATCAACCTTGCTTTTTAATAATTCTTTTACGACATTTTTATCATCTGCACCGACGGTTTGGGTCATTACCAGAAAAATAAGAACAGAATACAAAAGGCTTTTCATAATCAATTCCTTTTCACTATTTTATTTGGAACCCTCAGTTTTTCTATACGCCGGAAATTGAATTACAATGGTAACTCTTATCAAATACCGGTTATACGTGTCAAACTCTAAACCGCCCAAGGTACAAATCAAGATTATTGGTGATTGAAACAGCACCACTATCCCGGATAGTTCACGAGTGCGAGGCGTTCATTTGCAAGGCATTCAAGGGCACAGCCGTAGTAGACTACTGCAAGCCCTTGATAACGCGGCAAATGGGCGCCTCGCACTCGCCTGTAGGGTGAAAATTTTTGAGAAATTGAACAAGAAAATATCCGGTATAAACTGGCACATGACAACTATAAGCATAATCGTAAATAACAAACGGTTTTAATTAGTAATAAAAAGGCCTATCGAAAATTTTCATGAAATATTCGGGATAGAATGATTAGCCCGCCTATCCCATGGCAACCAAAGACCCATTAACAGTATCTTTTTTCGAAATCATATGATCCGTTACTCGATAAATATTTGTCCTGTAATTCATGAGTGTCGTCACACGGGTATAACCCATCGATATATTTGCATGAACTGTGCCATGACGATCAAAAACAGACAATGATCAATTTTATTAATCATTCCATATAATTGAGGAAAATCTATATGGAAGATAGCACATAAGTTTAAGGAAAAAATCCTTAGATGTTAGAATTTTGACGGAAACTGCGGTCCGGCCATGACACAGGACATAGATATCCTCTCTCAAGGATAGATTCCATATCTTTTAAACATGTTTGTTTTCAAAGGTCTCGACTTTGGAAATGAAATTACCGCTTGTATTTGCCCATGAGCTGTGTTTGGCCGATGATGTGATTTCCCATGGCTTTTAAAACCTGCTTTTTTGTGGCTCCGGGAGATAAATTCAAGGGAGTATCAAGGGCGTATAATTTGAAATAATACCTGTGAGTACCACCGGGTGGGCAGGGGCCGCCGTAGCCTATCCTACGAAAATCATTGATCCCCTGTATGCCGCCCTCTGCCGGTCGCTCATCGGGTGTTATGTTCTCCGGCAGACCTTCCGTCCCTGCCGGAATATCATAATAAACCCAGTGAACCCAAGTGCCCACCGGTGCATCCGGATCATCACAAATCAGCACAAGGCTTTTTGTTCCGTCGGGAAGTGCCTTCCAGTTCAGCGGTGGAGATACATCCGCTCCATCACAGGTATACTTGCCGGGAATCATTGCGCCGTCATTAAACGCCGAGCTTGTTAATTCCATGGTTCCTCCTTTCATTTCTGAAAAGGATAATGATACAAAACTAATGGTAAAAAAAACGACCGAACAAATAGACAAATAAATCTTATTTTTCATTGTATTATTCCCTGTCTTTTTCATGGAGGTTGTTTCAGTTTTTCTAACTAACTTATATTTATAGCAAATATAACAAAAAAATCAAGAAAGATATTACGTTTTAACTTAATGGGAATACTGCTAAATTTTTACAATTTATCTTATCTTGACATCAAATGGTTCCATTGTATGCTACGGA
>JASFLX010000224.1:0-5199 GCA_050117895.1 Desulfobacterales bacterium
ATTTTACAATCACCCGCGTTTCCATTTTCCCAGAACCCATTATTCCATTTGTGAACAAAACGAACTCACTTGACAAATATCACGCGTCACATTTTACAAAGGTTGGACCATTTTAGTAATATGTTAATTTATCAAAACCGAATGCAGAGCGCTCAAGACACGGCCTCAGATCGAAAATGGCTCTGTATCGAGCTCCCCGCCACGGAATACAAGGAAGCATGGCATCTTCAGAGTCATCTTGTGGCTGCAAGAAAGCAGAAAACGATCAACAAAAACGTCGTGTTATTATTGGAACACCCTCCTGTTTTCACTCTGGGCCGCCGGGGTGGGTTGAACAACCTGTCAGTGTCCGAAACTTTTCTTGAAAAAGCACTCATTCCGGTAATACAAGTGGAACGGGGGGGGGATATTACGTTTCACGGACCCGGTCAACTGATCATGTATCCCATTATTGATCTGCAAGTAACTCAGATGGGAGTCGTACACTATGTTGAAAATCTCGAAGAAGTTATGATTCGGACGGCTGCAGACTGGGAAATCACAGCGAAACGGAATCCCATTAACAGAGGCGTGTGGGTCGGCAACCATAAACTGGGAAGCATCGGAATCGCTATTCGGCGGGGTATTTGTTTCCACGGCATGGCATTTAACGTCAATATCTCATTGAAACCTTTTCAGTGGATAAAGCCCTGCGGTCTTCAGGATGCGGGGATTACCTCTATAGCGCATGAGCTTTCACGCAAAATATCCATGAAGCGGGTACGCGAGAGGGTAAAGCACCATCTGAAAGCGGTTTTCGGAGTTTCACTGATGATGACGCAACTTGAAAAATTGAAGATAGATGAATCATAATCAGAAACATGAACGGCGGATTGCAAAACCCCCCTGGCTAAAACGGCGGCTTCCCACAGGACCCACCTATGAAGAGGTAAGGACTCTGCTGAGCAAAAGCCGGCTTCACACCGTTTGCCAGGAAGCCCGATGCCCCAACCTCTGGGAATGCTTTTCCCGCCAGACGGCAACATTTCTAATATTGGGGCCCTGCTGCACGAGGAACTGCCGTTTCTGCAACATCGCCCACGGACGACCGTCAGGATCACCCGATTCCGGAGAACCGGCCAGGGTGGCCCAAGCCGTAAAAAACCTGGGATTACGCTATGTGGTCATCACGTCTGTCACCCGGGATGATCTTCCTGACGGCGGGGCCGGTCTTTTTGCAAAAACCATTAAAGAAATCCGCGCGAAGATGCCGGGTACACTTGTGGAAGTTTTGATTCCGGATTTCCAAGGGAATGAAGGTGCCCTTCGGACGGTTCTGGAGGCTCGCCCCCATGTTTTGAACCATAATCTCGAAACGGTCCCGGGTCTTTACCCTCTGGTTCGACCAAAGGCCGACTATCGTCGCTCGCTGGAATTACTCAGTCGGGTTAAGCAATCCGACTCATTAATTCCCACTAAATCAGGCCTCATGCTCGGACTCGGAGAGTCTGCCGAGGAAGTCGAAAACACACTGCAGGACCTTCTTGACGTAAAATGCAGCATCCTGACACTTGGCCAATACCTTCAGCCCACAAGAGAGCACCTGAACGTTGAACGCTTTATTTCTCCCGAAGAATTTGATGACTGGAAAAAGGCCGCTCTTAAAATGGGGTTTTCCCAAGTTGCCAGTGGGCCGCTGGTGCGCAGTTCTTATCGTGCCAAAGATCTTTACCGGAGACTAAAAAATACCGACGGCTGATTTATTTGGGATTTGACGATTGAGATTCGGGAATTTCAAAAAATCTGTGAACGGTTGGATTCCAAAATATCCTATGGCTTTAAATCGGCAATCATTTCTTTTATGATTGACATGACATTCCGTCCCCTTTCACGGGCGATTCGATGGGCATCTTCAACGATTCTGTAAGCATGTCTTTCAAGTTCAATCCGGGCCGGCATGGGCAGCTTTTTTTTCTCGTATTGCCAGCTTAAAAACCGTATGGCCAGTCGTTTTTGTTGTTCCTTTATAAACCCCATTTTAAAAACCCTTATCCGAACGAGCCGACCTTCTCCTCGTAAAACTTAAGACACATAAAAAACCAAATAAAACTTAAAAAGTTAAAGGCATTTGAATTCCAGTTTAAGGAGAACGCTCCGCGACGGCATATCTCTCTTTCCAACCGACTGAAACTTGTGCTAAAGCACCCGTAGGCCCGAGCCGTGACGGAGTTGTTAAGAATAATCCGACGCTAAATGATACCATTGATTTTTTCACATCATCTTTTCATTCGGCTCGGGCTAACGCGTGCTAAAGCCCTTCAAACAGTCAGTCGGTTTCCAAGAGAAACACGCCGTCGCTACGCTGAACCGAAATAAAATGCGTTTACCCGGCATTCACGTTATTTTGCTGTTGACAAATAAATAATATCAATTTTTCCAATATCAATCTGGGCTTCTGGCCGGTGGATTTAAGGCGCAAATCCGCTTGACCCAATGACTCAAGAACGGCAATAAGCTCATCCGTAGTAAACATTTCAGACTTTAGGAGCATCTGGTAAACCGGATAAGGATTTTTCGCACTTTTTGCTATAACAAGATCTGTAATCGGTCGGCCTTTCTTTTTTGCATTTTTATTTTTTGATGGTTGATTATCCTTTCCCGTCTGTTTTGAAAGCAGTTGTTCCCACGTTTCAAACTGTCCCAAAAGATCCGCGTCATAAGCCTGGATTGCGGGCATAATCCGGCTTTTAAATTGATGGAACCGAATGCCGGTATGCCATTCCCGTCCATGAGAGCTTTCAACAAAACCCTTGACAAGCAATAGCCTTCTCATCTGATTGGTTATCGCAGCAAAAATCTGAAGCGGATGAAGATTATCGGCAAGAAGCGTATCCAGAAAAAAGAGCGATTTTTCAATGTCTCTTTCTGAAACGGCATTTGTTAAATCATATATGGGGTCCTTTTTTGTACGCTTTAAAACAGACTTGACATCATGGGCCGTTATGTTTTTTCTATCTCCCACATAACTGATCAGCTTCTGAAGGTTATTTGAAAAGGTACGCAGGTCAAAACCGGTCATTTCGTACAGGGTCATGTATGCATCCTTATCCATCCTCTTCCCTACTTGATCAAGGATTTCGCTCATCCGTTCCGAAAGAACCGCTTCCTGGGCCATCCTGTCCGCCCGGCGATCCCCTTTGGGGACAGAGCAGTCAATGATCATCCCCTGTTCACGAATGGATTTAAAAAGTTTACGGCGTTTATCAACCAGGTCTGTGGTAATGATAAGATGGTTTCCTTTTGGAAACCCATTTTCTATGGCCTTTTGCAAAAGAGTCGCATTGTCTTCTTCAGAAGCTATGGGAAGGTTGTTCTCGGTGCAAAATTGCAAAATTTTATCAATCCACTCATCATCACCGAAACGGTTTATATCGAGTTTAATTGTTTTGCTTCTGTTTGCCTTGCTCACATCATCGTATGAAAAATTTAAAACACCCAGGAAACTTAAAAAATATTTTGCAGCCTTTTTAATATCATGGGTATCATAGGCTTGTTTTGCATTTTCAAGAAGCCTGCTTTGATCCTGTTTCGAATAGAATATTTTAGAATCACAAATGGCAACAACCTTTGGGCCTGACAAAAGCGAATAGGTGTTTGACCGCTCGATGGCTTGTTTAATATTTTCATTTGTGCCCTCAACCGGCTCATAGCTCAGGCTTCTTTTATTCGCAGGAATTATTGCATCCAAAAGCGAGTCCAGTGAATTCTTATATAGCAGCTCTTGGCCATATATCAGATACACCGGTGCAAAATCACCGGTTTTCCGGTCTTTTAAATAATTGGTGAGCTCTCTGTAATTAATTTCAGGCATAGGTTACGATTTTAAATTGAAAATCACTCCGGCATCTTTTTAAAAACAAGATGAAATACATAAATAGTAATTCCCACAGTTATCGCGCTGTCCGCGACATTAAAAGCAGGCCAGTGATAGCTCGCGATATAAAAGTCTAAAAAGTCAACGACCTTTCCGAAACGAATTCTGTCAATAAGGTTTCCTAAGGCCCCTCCTAAAATCAAAGCAAAACATGTGGAAAGCAAGGAATATTTCTTGGGTGTATTTTTATAGAAGTAAAATATCAGACATATGGCCAATGATGAGAGTAAAATAAAAAGCAGATTGCGCAGAAAAGGACTTTTATTGGCCATAAACCCAAACGCACCGCCGGGGTTAAGAATATGGGTTATGTTAAAGAAACCGGGTATAACGGTTATCGAGTGGTAAAGCGTCAGGGTGTTCCGGATGACGGCCTTTGTTATCTGATCGAAAATAACGATCAACCCGGCGATGGCGACAAGCTTTAGGTATTTATCATGTTTAACGTCTGATTCGTCTGGAGAAAAGAGACTCGAGCCCACCTTATGTTATTCCTTTTAAAAAATCACCAATCGTCAATCATCAATCATCAATTCTTTAAGCGCATCCTGACACCGACTGCAAATGGTTGGATGTTCTAAACTAGTTCCAATAGAATGGTCGTATATCCAACACCGTTCGCACTTTTCACCCGTTGCAGGTTCAACCAGAATCGACAGGTTGTCGATATCCTGGCTCTCAAAAGCCCCGGCAGGTTTCCCACCATTAACCAGAGAGGTACCGGAAACAATAAATATGGTCTTCAATTCATTTTCATAAGGATATAGGTTATTATACAGATCATCATCTGTGTAAAGCGTCACAAAGGCATCCAGGGAATGACCGATACGTTTTTTAGCTCTGGCTTCCTCAAGGGCCTTTGTGACATCGTTGCGAACCTTGAGGATTCGTTTCCACTTTTCCGCCAGTTTTTCATCCTTCCATGCTTTATTTACTGCGGGAAGAGAAGTCAGGTGAACGCTCGACGCATTTTCTTTACCTCCCGGCATGAAGCTCCATATCTCTTCAGAAGTAAAGGCGAGTATCGGCGCCATGAGCCTTGCCATGGTATCCAGCAAAATGTGAATAACGGTCTGTGCACTTCTTCGGCCTGCTGATTCAGGAGGAGATGTGTATAGCCTGTCCTTTAGAATATCCAGGTAGAACGCCGAAAGATCCACGATACAGTAGTTGTAAAGCGTATGGTAGATAATATGAAATTCATAGGTATCATAGGCTCTCAGTGTTCGTTCAACCACTTCTTGAAGCCGGTACAGGGCAAACCTGTCGATTTCCGGCATGGAATC
>JASFLX010000225.1:0-5179 GCA_050117895.1 Desulfobacterales bacterium
CCAAGAACTGTTTTTTGTCGGAGCCGGTTTATGGTTTGTATTGTCCCTGCTGTTAATCTATTTTGCTTGGTTTGTTATTAAAAGATTAACTGTTCAAAAACAGGGGGTTACAATATCAGGAGATCCGAATTTGATTTCGGTCTAGCATAACGACGGCGTGTTTCTCTCGATAACCGACTGACGGCTTGAAGGGTTTCAGTCTTTTGGAAACAGAAACACACCATCGTTGATCGTTCTCTTCGTATGCTAATTCAAATGTGTTTGCCCCGGCTACGCTGCAAAGGCCAATTGAAATATGAATATAATCCTGATATAAAAGTTCTATGAAAAAAAAAATTGACATCGCATTTTTTTTTCTATCAATTTTTGCGTGGGGTGTTATCAATCCGAACCATACCTTGGCCACCCAATCTCATGGTGCGCCAGAGGGAATTTATGCCCACCAGATTGCCCATATCTTTTTTATGTTTTCCATGGTTTTTTTTATCCACTGGTTGCGGGACAAAAAACTTGTCAAGGAAACCGGATGGCGGTTTATACAATACGCAGCGTTCTTTTTGATCCTCTGGAATATAAATGCATTTTTGATGCACCTTTTAGATGACCAGTTTGGCGTAGTTCAGGTGCTGCAAATTGATTCGTCGCATATTCAGCTAAGTGCCGATAATGGCAGCAAGGGCCTTGAAATACTGTTTTATTTTGCAAAATTTGATCATCTGTTTTGCGTGCCGGCACTTTTATTTTTGTATTCCGGTTTAAGGCATCTTTTAAAAACAAGCCATTCAGAGATTACAACACCGGAAAATCAGAGGAATGGATAGTTATGACCCTCCCCTTTTTCCCAATCTGGCTTGTGGATGTTGTCGGTTCAATCATGATGACAATCCTCTCTTTCCTATGTCTGGGGGTCGTCTTTGAGCTAAAGAGAAGTGACCAATACAACGTCATCTGGACGTATCTTTTATGGCTTTGTTTCGGGCTCGCAGCGTTTGCCATCTCCCGATCCGCAGGACATATTTTAAAACATCAATTTTTATTTTCCGGGCATGAAGTTATATGGGACTCCATCCGCCCCTTTAGCGGAGCGATGAATACGCTTACCTTTGTATTTGTTGCATCCGTCACTCTTTTTTTTGAACACATATGGAAAATTCATCAGCAGGTATTAAAAGACAAACAGGATTTGCAGTTGGCCCATGAAAAACTTTTTTATCTGAATCAAAACCTCGAAGATCTGGTAACCAAGCGGACAGAATCACTGGCTGCATCCGAAAGCAAATACCGCCGTATTTTTGAGGTGTCAAAGGACATGATCCTGGTTTCGAAAAAAGATGGGCTGATTGTGAATATAAATCCTGCCGGATATAAAATGCTGGGTTATGATAAATCCGAATTTTTTGATACAAAAGAATATGTTCAAAATGTTTTTGCCAAGGATGCGGATTGGATAACCATTCAGAAGACCCTTGAAGAAAAGGAATTTATTTCAAGTTTCGAACTTGAGTTAAGGCGCAAAGACGATAGTCACATTCACTGTTTACTCAGCGGAAGTTTGGATAGAGGTTCATCCGAAGCAGAAGACACCATACATTTTCTGGTGAAAAATATTGACCAAAAAAAATTAATCGAAAACCGGATGGCCCAGACAGACAAACTGGCGTCCATCGGACAGCTTTCGGCGGGTATTGCCCACGGAATCAATAATCCACTGGGAATTATTCTCGGATATACGCAATTGCTTATAAGAGATGAAGATGTTGAAAGCGAAAGATATTCCGATCTTAAAATCATCGAAAAACATGCCAAGAACTGCAGATCGGTTGTGGAAGACTTGCTCAATTTTGCCAGAAGCTCGCAAACTGAAAAGGAGGAAATTAAAATCCATGAAGTCATGGATGAGGTATTAAACTTTATTCAACACCATTCTGAACTGTACACCATAGAAATTGAAAAAAACTATGATATGAATATCCCTCCGCTGTTACTGGATGAAAAGAAAATAAAGCAAGCGCTCATGAATCTTATCATGAACGCAAAGCACGCGGTTGGAGAATCAGGTGTCATCAGATTGTCAACCGAATACAGCCGTTCAACCAAGCAGGTTTCTATCAAGATCGCTGATACGGGGTATGGTATCGAAAAAAAGAATATATCCCGTATATTCGATCCCTTTTTTACAACCAAGCCCACCGGAGAAGGAACCGGTTTGGGCCTTTCTGTTAGCTACGGGATTATAAAAAATCATGGTGGTAATATTTTTGTGGAAAGCGAGCCGGGTAAGGGTACTATAGTTACTGTCGTTCTAACAGCGGCTTCCAGGAATCTGGGAGGGTAACCAATGGATAGAACAATTTTGGTAGTTGATGATGAAATAGATATGCAAAAGCTCCTTAAACGAAGCCTGGAACCTGCGCTGGAATGCAAGGTTGAAACGGCTTCATCAGGAGAAATGGCACTGAAGGTGCTTGCAGAAAGACGATTTGATCTGGTTTTGGCTGATATCAAAATGCCGGGTATGGACGGGCTTGAACTGCTGGAATTAATAAAAAGGGATACACCTGACGTCACGGTGGTTATGATGACGGCTTTTGGCAGTATAGACGTAGCGGTTGAAGCCATGAAAAACGGCGCCTATGATTTTATTACCAAGCCGTTTGATCATGACGCCCTGGTGTTGAGACTCGAAAAGGCTTTTGAACGAAGCACCCTTTTACGTGAAAACTTGAGACTTCAGAAAGAATGCTGGGGTATTCATGTATTCCAGGATCTGGTGGGCAAGAGCACCCGCATGAAAAAGGTTTACGAAACCATCCAGACAGTGGCCAAAACAGATTTAACGGTGCTTATTACCGGTGAAACCGGCACCGGAAAAGATTTGACAGCCAGAGCGATTCACGCTCTGAGTAACCGCAGTCGGGGCCCTTATGTGGCGGTAAACTGTCCTACGGTGCCGGAGAATATCCTGGAAAGTGAACTGTTCGGTTACAAAAAAGGGGCCTTTACCCATGCCACCCAAAACAGAACAGGCCTTTTCCAAGAGGCCCATAACGGAACTATTTTTTTAGATGAAATCGGAGATATCAGCCCCACTATCCAGACCAAACTGCTGCGGGTCTTGCAGGAAAAAGAGATAAAGCCATTGGGAGATACCCGGGTTATCCGGGTGGATGTCCGGATCATTGCATCATCAAACCAGAACTTGCCTGAAAAAATATCAAAGAACGAGTTCAGAGAAGATTTCTATTATCGCTTGAATGTGTTGTCCATTGAGCTGCCGGCGTTAAGGGATCGTCCCGAGGATATCCCTTTGATTGCCAACCATTTATTGGAAAAACACTCCGTTAAATTAAATAAACCTTTAAAAAGGCTGTCTCCGGAATTGATGAATCTCTTTTTAAAAAGGCCCTGGGTTGGTAATGTAAGGGAAATGGAAAATGTTATTATACAGGGAATATTATTTTCTACTACCGATGAAATCAGACCTCGTGACATTGATTTTAGTGAAATTCTGCCAGATGGTCCAAGTATGGAGCATTCTTTTCAACAACTGCCCTATAAGGAGGCCAAAGAGCAGACGTTGTACCACTTTAATGCCGGCTATATCGGCAATCTTCTTGCGGCAAACAACGGTAATGTAACACAGGCCGCCCGGTCCTGCGGGATAGAGCGTCAGGCGTTACAGCAAATAATGCGTCGGTATAATATAAAGGCGGATGCCTTTAGAAAAAAATGAGGGTAACTACAATCGTCTTTATACCCCCCAATCTGTAAATCGCGGCGGAGAAATTTCAAAATGCCCAAAAAAATCTTCAGCGTCATCCTGATCTGCTTTTTTATATCTGTTGGTTGCAGTGAGGAGGAGCCGGCAATGAAAGTTGACTTGAGCAAAAAAGAACAGGTAAGCCTCAAAGAAGACGCAGATGTCATTACCTACGCCTATCTTCCGCAATATTCCCATACGGTTTCCTATCAACGACACCACCTGCTAATAGAATTTTTGCGCAAGGAAACGGGTTTTAATATCAAACAGATCTTCCCGGACACTTTTGACCAGCACATGACCATGGTCGGTCAGGGTAAGATTGATATCTCTTATTCGAATCCATTTATATATATCAAAATTGCTCACCGATACGGGGCACAAGCTTTTGCGCGTATCGCCGAAATTTATAACCAGGAAAATTTTCGGGGCCAGATCATTTGCCGGGCCGACAACCAGCTCATTAAGACAATCGCCGATTGCCGTGGCAAAAGCTGGTTAGCCGTGGATTCCACTTCCGCCGGCGGTTATCTTTACCCTTTGGGTTATTTTATTGACCACGGTATTCAAAAAACAGATTTCAGCGAAATTGCCTTTGCGCCCGGTCCCGGTGGCAAGCAGGAAAAAGTGGTTCTGGCGGTTTATGCCGGGAAATACGATGTGGGCACCATCCGGGAAGGAACTCTGAATGTGGTTGCGGATAAAATAGATATCAATGAAATTCGGGTCATCGCCAACACCCGCTGGTATCCGGGCTGGGTTTATGCTGCCAGGGCGGGTATAGACCCAAAGATTGTGGAAAAAGTCAGAAAAGCACTATTGACGCTTGATGTTAGTCAAGAAGAGCACCAACACATATTAGAAATGGCCGATTTCGTCAGAGTGATACCTTCAGAAGATCAAGATTTTAACCCAATAAGAGAATTGGCTGCCAGGGTGGGAATAAGTTTGGAAAAATAATGAAATTGGGATTACGCAGCAAGATTTATTTTGGGATGTTTTCTCTGCTCCTGCTTCTGGGAATTGTCATCTTGTTTGTTGTCAGCAGGGTCATGACAGAATCTCTATTGGAAGAGAACCGAAATCGCGGTGTTTCCATTGGTGTTAATCTTTCTGCCCGCGTAACAGAACCCATTCTGGCCATGGATTTTTTGAGAATGAAGACCCTGGTTGATAAAACCGTCCAGCTCAGTGATGATATTTTCTATATCTTTGTCCTGGACCATAGCGGAAAACCCCTTGTTCATACGTTTAAAGGCGGTTTCCCGGTGGAGTTAAAAACTGCGAACAGCGTCTCAGATCACCAGAAATTTTCGATGCGACTGCTGGATACCGGCGAGCAGCTTATTTATGATTATGCTGTTCCTGTTTTTATCGGTGAGGACCGCCTTGGAACCGTACGCCTGGGACTGCTTCGAA
>JASFLX010000226.1:0-5178 GCA_050117895.1 Desulfobacterales bacterium
TCCTGATGCAAAAAAGATCGGTGCAAATCGAGTAAAAAATCGCTCAATTCGATTTTGGATAGCATTGACGCCGAAAACCCTTGCCCTGAAAAATTCAGGCGTTAATTTCCCGGATTTTCGGCGTCATTCAGGCTGTTTCTAAGCACAATATATTATTAGGCAATCCCCAGTTTAAATTTGAGAGATTTAAGTGTGTTTTTCATAAGCATGGTGATAGTCATGGGCCCGACACCCCCGGGCACCGGTGTAATATAGCCTGCAATTTCCTTGGCCGCATCAAAATCAACATCCCCGCTTAAAATGGCAATCTTCTTCCCGGTTTTTTCACTGATTTTCTCACCGATCCTGTTAACACCCACGTCAATTACGCATGCACCCGGTTTGATCCATTCGGGTTTTACCAATCCTGGAACGCCTGCGGCTACAATCAAGATGTCCGCTTGCTTACAATGTGCGGCCAGATCTTTTGTACGGGTATGAACAATGGTCACTGTTGAATTGGCCCCCGGGCCTTTCTGAAGCATCATATTGGCTATGGGTTTACCGACGATGTTGGAACGGCCCACAACCACCACCTCGGCTCCACTTGTCTCAACACCGGATCGTACGATCAGTTCCTGTATACCCGCAGGTGTACAGGGAGGAAATTTGACTTCATCTCCGCCGATCATCAGACGCCCCACATTGACTGGATGAAATCCATCCACATCCTTGTCAGGATCAATTGCGTTTAATACTTTTTTGTCATCAATATGTTTTGGAAGGGGCAACTGTACAAGGATACCATTAATTGAATCGTCTTTGTTGTATTTATCAACAAGCCCCAGAAGATCCTCCTCGGAAAGATCCGGAGATTGACTGTCCTGAATCTCGTTGAAACCGAGCTTGTGAGCAGTTTTAATTTTCGCGGTTACATATGAAATAGAAGCCGGGTCTTCGCCGACCAGAATGGTTACCAGACCCGGAACAACACCATGCTTTTCTTTAATTTCATTTACCTCGGCCTCAATCTCTTCAAGTATCTTGTCCCTGACTTCAGTTCCCTTGATAATTTTTGCTGCCATTTTTAATCTCCTTTCATAAATAGTTTTAGATTTTGTTATAAATTACTATTTACTATCCCATTATTAATTAGTTTCCATCCATAAATGGCCCTTTTCCGCAATCTCTGCGTCAATCTGCGAAATTACTTGTTCCCGCCGCAGGGCGGGACGCGGTGTTCCTTGATTTGACTCGGGACGTCCATGCCCTTCGCCCTTGCGGGCAGCTTGATAGCTGTCCAAATCTGCTATCCTGCAGATTTGCCCTTGACCTTGCGAAAAATTGCTCATTTAGACATTGGAAACTTAATTTGTGTCCAATATAGATCTATGGATGGGCACTAATTATTCAAAAAGCTTTTAGACCAATAAAATCTCAATGTCAAGAAGACTCGTAATTTGAATTACGGATGGGGCCATAAACGTTCTGCAAAAACCATGAAAATAATATTTTTATTGTCTTCCTTTTGATTTTGTTATATCGGGACGTTGATAACTATTGCAATGACCTAAAGTTTTGAGATTCAAGTATAACAATTAACCAGAAGGAGGTCTTACTTATGAAAAAATTTTTTCTATTTTTCCTGGTCGCAACCCTATGCGTCGCCTTATTACCAACAGGTGCCTTGGCAACGGAAGCCGCACCCATCAAGCTGACATTCAGCATCTTCTTTCCCCCTACCCACGGTCAGACAAAAGCTGCAATGGACTGGTCCAAAGAAATTGAAACGCTCACCGACAATAAAGTTCAGATCACCGTTTTTCCCGGTGGAACCTTGACAAAAGCTCCCCAATGTTACAGTGGCGTGGTCGAGGGAATTTCAGATTTGGGATTCAGCCTCTTCGCCTATACCCGAGGACGTTTTCCGGTCATGGCCGCAGTTGATCTCCCCATGGGCTATCCGGATGGAAAAGTGGCCAGCAAGGTCGCTCAGGAATTTGCAAAGACCTTCAAACCTGAGGAGTTAAACGACGTAAAAGTCCTTTATCTTCATGCACACGGCCCGGGCCTTCTTCATACAAAAAAACCGGTAAGGAAACTTGAAGATCTTAAAGGCATGAAAATCAGAGCGACCGGTTTAAGTGCCAAGGTGGTTAAAGCTCTCGGCGGTGTTCCGGTGGCAATGCCACAGGGCGGAACTTATGAAGCTCTGAAAAAAGGGGTTGTTGAAGGAACATTTGGCCCCATTGAAGTTCTAAAAGGGTGGAAACAGGCCGAAGTTATCAAATACACTACCGAATGTTACAGTGTCGGCTACACGACCACCTTTTTCGTTGTAATGAATCTTGATAAGTGGAAGTCCCTTCCGCCTGATGTTCAGAAGATCTTTGAAACGGTGAGTGAAAAATATGTAAATGTTCACGGAAACGTATGGGACAGCACTGATATCGAAGGCAGAAAATATACACAAAGCCTGGGCAACAAAATTATACCCCTCTCCGATGAAGAAAATGCCAGATGGCGTTTGGCTGTCGAACCGGTTATTAAGGATTATATTACCAACAATCCCAACGGGGACAAATACGTTAAAAAAATCAGAGAATTGATGTCCCAATAATATAATGCTTTAATTTAGTTTTTATAAGTTATTAATTTGTTTTTACATTAAATACATTAAGATGATTTTCATACAAAGGGGTTGCCTTTCATCCATCAGGAGGTATTAGGGCAACCCCAAATTTTATGGTACACGGCCAACAGTTACAATGGATTCCTTTGAAAAAATATCTCACGCTATGGCACGGAAACTTTACGGGATCGCAGGGGTTGCCATTGTTGTCATGATGCTTCTTACCTGTGCGGATGTGGTTTTGCGCTATTTTCGAAAGCCCATTCCTGGAACCTATGAGTTGGTCTGTTTTTTGGGTGCTGCGGCAGTTGCATTCGCCATGGCTCATACATCAGTGGAAAGAGGTCATGTGGCGGTCACCTTTGTGGTCAGCCTTTTCCCGCGCAGAATTCAGGGTCTGATTGAAAGCATCACCATATGCTTTGGGCTGTTCTTTTTTACATTAATTGCATGGCAGTCCGTAATCTATGCAAATGATCTTCGTCTTTCCGGCGAGGTCTCCTTGACCCTGGAACTCCCTTTTTATCCATTTGTATACGGGATTAGTTTTTCAGCAGCAGTCGTTTGTCTCATATTGCTGTCAGATCTCTTTAAGAACCTTTTGAAACTATTTGGAAAATGAGTCTGACAACCACAGGAATCATAGGTATTATCATACTGGTTCTCCTTCTCTATTCTAAAATGCCTGTGGGCTTTGCCATGGGTTTTATAGGATTGATAGGGTTCAGCTACGTGGTGAACTTTAACGCGGGCTTTAATCTTTTGGCACGTGACGTCTGGGATGTTTTTTCTTCCTATAATTTAACCGTCATCCCTCTATTTGTATTTATGGGGCAGATTGCCTTTCACGCCGGTATCAGCCGAAGGCTCTATGATTCTGCCTATGTATTATTCGGCCACCGCCGGGGGGGGCTTGCCATGACAACCGTTGGTGCCTGTGCCGGGTTTTCGGCCATATGTGGCTCGACCAACGCGACGGCAGCCACCATGGCCACCGTTACGCTTCCTGAAATGAAACGGTACGGGTATGATATGAGTCTGGCCACAGGTACCGTGGCTGCAGCAGGAAGCCTCGGCATTCTCATCCCTCCCAGCGTGATTTTCATTGTATATGGCATTTTGACCGAACAGTCCATCGGTAAACTTTTTGCTGCCGGAATTCTACCGGGTATTTTGCTCTGCTTTCTTTTTTTGATGACGATTCACATCAGGGTCATGAAAAATCCCTCACTCGCTCCTCCCGGCCCCAAAACCAGTTTCAGGGAAAAATTCAGATCTTTTACCGGTGTGGTTGAAACTTTGATACTGTTTGCACTGGTCATGGGAGGTATTTTTTTCGGCATTTTTACGCCCACCGAGGCGGCGGCTATCGGCGCGTTCTTAACCATTCTGATCGCGGTGTTCAGAAAGCAACTCACATGGCATGCGCTTGTTCAATCCCTGGAAGATACCACCAAAATAAGCTGTATGATAATGGTCATCGTAACCGGTGCCGTAATATTCGGCCATTTTATGGCCATTACCCGGGTGCCTTATGAACTGGCCGAATGGGTGAGTTCTCTTCCCCTCCCCCCCCATGCCGTTATGGGCGTGATCATTTTGGTCTATTTGTTCGGTGGATGTTTTATGGACGCTCTGGCCATGATTATGCTGACCATCCCCATATTTTACCCAGTAGTTCAGACCCTTGGGTTTGATCCCATCTGGTTTGGAGTGGTGATTGTATTAGTTACAGAGATGGGGGTCATCACCCCGCCTGTAGGGGTCAATGTTTATGTGGTCTATGGAGTTGCTAAAGATGTTCCTCTGGAAAATATCTTCAGGGGGGTTTTACCCATGCTTGCGGCCTTGCTTCTCTGCAATCTGATTCTTCTTATATTTCCTCAGATCGCTCTGTTTCTGCCTCATCTGATGAACTGAAGCAAACATAGTTCACTTCTTCGCTGATACTGCTTTTAAACACTATCTGTAGCGTGGCTCTGGATGAAATTTTTCAATTGAGATCTCTGACTTGTGGTCAGTCCTATAAATTGTACGGCTTGTCGATTTGTTTTTATGGCATCGTCAAGGGAATAGACCGTTTCTGCCTGCAAAATGGGCATAAATAAAACCTTATCATCAAAATACAAAGAATTATCGGCTATTAGATTTAATCTAAGTGATTTTGTCAGCTGATTTTCTCCATCAACATAACTCAGCCCACCCATACTTATATCGATAATTGGCTTCCTTTTGTGAAGATGAGGTCCAAACACAACAAATGCACGGTCATCTACTTTGAATCGCCTATCTTTCCTTCGACTCAAATTAAACATTCTGGCAGTTATTTTTTTCAGGCTATTTATTCTCATAGAGTAACAGTGAAAACGAGTAAAACGGATCAATGTTTTCAAGCCATAAAATGACATGTTTTGTAAAATATGGTTTCTTTTTGAGCCTTCAACATCTGTTCTTTGCATGATATATGCCATTTGGAAATAATTTTTGGAAATTCAACCTTGAAAATCACTAAGCAAAGTTATATCAGTAAGATATAACCTTTTTAATAAGGAAACCAAAACCTGGAG
>JASFLX010000227.1:0-5150 GCA_050117895.1 Desulfobacterales bacterium
TTAGAAAATGGCCTAAGGTAAATAGAGTTTCACAGGAAAAAACCTAGCCAAAGACTTCAGGTGTATGTCTTGGCTTGCCGGTTTGAATCTTAACAGCAAACGCGATTTACGGACCCGCTTTACAGGAATTCAAAAAACCCTATTTAGTGTGTATCCAGAAACGGCATCTTTTGGTTTCCGGCAAGGCCCGAGCGAGTTTTCAACCGCCCCGAAAACATCACGGGATCTCCGACAGGCATAGAGCGCTATTTCGAGGATTGAAAACGAGCGAGAACGCCGCCGGGGACCAAAAGATGCCGTTTCTGGATACACACTAGTTAAAAAGGATATCTTTGTGAAAGAACTGTGGCGGCTTGGAAAAATAATCCGAATCTTTGTCAAACATGGCTTTGGAGATATTGCTGAACGGCTTTTCAAAAAAGCAGAAAAGGAACCGGTTGATCAACGACAAAAGGAATGGACGGTCAAAAACGGATTTCCTTCTCCGCAACGTATTCGGTTGGTTTTGGAAGAACTGGGACCCAGTTTCATTAAACTCGGCCAATTGATGAGCACGCGGGCCGATATTTTTCCGCCCGAATACATTGAAGAGTTTACAAAACTTCAAGATCAGGTGCCGCCGGTACCCTTCAGCGACATCAAGCGGGTCATTGAACAAGAACTCAGACGTCCTTTAGAAGAAATTTTTGAAGAGTTTACCCCCAAATCCATGGCCGCCGCATCCGTGGCACAGGTCCATTTGGCCAAGCTTTTCAGCGGAGAAGAGATTGCCGTCAAGGTCATCCGGCCGAATATTGACAAGGAAATCCGGAAAGATATCCGCCTGATGTACTCTATGGCCAAACGGGCCGAAAAAATTTCAGAAATCGCGCGCGTCATCGGCGCCGTTAATTTGGTAAAAGAATTCGAACGGGTTATTTTCAAAGAACTCGATATGTTCATAGAAGCCGGTAATATTGAGAAATTCGCCAATAATTTCAAGCCGGACGATGAAATCTATATTCCTGAGGTCTACTGGGATTACACCACAAAATCGGTCCTGACCATGGAACATATCCCCGGTATTAAAATGGACCAGGTGGATGACATCCGCGCTCAAGGTATCGATCCCAAGGACATCGCAATGATTGGACTGCGTTCATTTTCCCGACAATTGATGGATTTCGGCCTTTTTCATGCAGATCCCCATTCCGGCAATACCATTGTCATGTTCGACGGTCGTGTCAGTCTGGTTGATTTTGGCATTACCGGTTACCTGGATGATGAAACCATGCACCAAATCGCATACCTGTTGCTGGGGTATGCGGAACACGATTATGAAATGGTTATGGACGCGCTGTTGGATGCGGGACTCATCGATGAAGAAACCATGGATCTCAAGAGCTTCCGTACGGATCTTAAGGACATGAGTGAATCTTTTTACGGACGTTCTCTTCAGACCATTTCGGTTAGAGATGTTTATGACCAGATCATTCACCTAATATATAAATATAGGATCCGGTTGCCGAGGAATCTTTTACTGCTTTTTAAGACATTTATTCAAACTGAAGCCCTCGGCAAGATACTGGGGAGTGATGCCAGCATTCTGGAAGTGACCAAACCGTATGCCCAAAAGCTCATTGAACGAAGTTACCAGAGAAAAAACGTCTTGAAAGCCATGCGAAAAGACGCCATTTCCATGGGCGGCCGTATGAAATTGATTCCTAAATTTGTCTATGATATTCTCCATCAAACCGCCAAAGGCAAACAGCGAATAGAACTCCGGCATAACGGCTTTGAGGATATGAGCCGCCAGTTTGTAAAAGGCATTAACCGGCTGATTATTGGATTGGTTATTTCCGCCTCCCTGATTGCCGGCGCCATGGTCTTGAATGCCTCTCAAAAACTGTTTGTATTCACAGTCGAGTTTTTCGGCGGCCAGAAGATTTCCCTGACGGCTCTTTTGGGCGTGACCGGATATGTTATTGCCAGTTTCCTTGGAATCTGGCTCATTATCATGATTTTTCGATCCAGAAAACTATAGCCAAACGTCGCTGGCCTACGGCCTACTCCCGGAGGAAAAGGCGACTTGCCAACCCATGTCACTGACACCGGCCGAAAACGCATAGCCGTCGAAATAGCCGGCCTCAGCCGCCCAGGCCGATGAACTCCAGATCAATGTCAGCATGGAGGTCAGAAAAATAAGAATTATCATTTTAGCCTTCATGTGGGACTCCTTTCATTTCATTATGCTCTGATTCTTTAGACGATACCGTCGCAAAAAGGTTTACAAATATTTCCATGGAAATGAATTGGATTTTTGTGCGGTTAATTGATCGAAAAGAAAACTTGACAAACCAATTGAATTCATCCATAAAAATGATTTTTTAAAAGCAAATTGTGCGGTTTAATGGTATCCTTTAGGGTATAATGAGACCTTTGAAGAATGTTCAATTTTGCTCAAGTTCAAGGAAGGCGAAAATTTTAACCACATGAATACATTGAGTAATTCGAGGATTAAAATTTGAGTCTGACGCAGAAATTGGGCGAAAGGGGACATTTTGCAAAGGTCTCATAATAGGGAAACCGGTGAAAATCCGGTACGGGCCCGCCGCTGTAACCCCGCCCTTTTCCACAGACAAGGGAACCCTTTCAGCAACCATGTGCCACTGTTCCGTATGAGCGGGATGGGAAGGCCGCTGAAGGGGCGGGGGAGTCAGAAGACCTGCCATTAAATTTCATGTTTTGGGGAATGGTAAATCCTCAAGCGACCTGTCGCTTGGGGATTTTTTTTTGGTTTTTCCATTCCGGGAAAGGTTTAGTCCACGGGGACGCAAGATCATCGCCGACACTTGATGATGATTTCGGTAAATCTCAACTTAGGTTAAATTTGATGAACTCGTAAAAAGTCCGATTGAGACGGTCTCGTAAAAAGTTCAAATTCAAGGCGTGCAAATTTTGTAATCATGAGGCGTACTTTTCGTACGTTGAATGATTGCGAAATGCAGCACAACGTAGAAGTTGGACTTTTTACGAGACCGTCAAATTTAAATAAAAAGGAAAATCGTATAATGCGGCGTTTCTTAGAGGAACTGATAATTATCGTGACCCTGTTATTCACTTTGTTGGGAACTGCTTATACCGGTGAAACCGGCCATTATGTTAACGGGTTAGAGGGAATAAAAGCGGCTACAATACCTGGACCGGGCCTATATTATATCATGTATAATTTATTTTACACTGCTGATGAACTGAAAGATAAAAATGGAAATAAACTTGATGTAAATTTCGATGTAGCTGTTTTTGCCAATGCCCATCGACTCATTTGGGTTTCTCCGATTAAAATATTAGGAGCGGATTATGTCTTTGATGCAACCATACCCTTTGTTTACACCGATATTCAAGTAAAGGCTACAGGAGTCAGCGATAATACCTTTGCCCTGGGCGATATCTGTATTGAACCATTTGCTCTGTCCTGGCATGGCGGCCGGTGCGATGTTGCTTTTGGACTGGCCGCTTATCTACCGATCGGAAAATACGATCAGCATGAGGCTGCTTCACCGGGGAAAGATTTCTGGACCGGAATGCTCACCCTTGGGGGAACCTATTATTTCGATGTGGAGAAAACCTGGTCAGGCTCGATTCTCGGCAGATATGAGATTCATAGCCAAAAAAGCGAATCCCATGTCAAACCGGGAAATGACTTTCACTTTGAATGGGGTATCGGCAAGACACTTGCAAAAATCTGGGAGGTGGGAATGGCCGGCTACTGTCAATGGCAAGTGACCGATGACAGTGGCTCGGACGTAAGTTGGGATAAAAGCGTCCATGATCGGGTATGGGCCATAGGTCTGGAGGTGAGAACCTTTCTACCTACTTTGAAGCTTGGAATTTCGCTCAAAGGTCTTCGGGAGTTTGACGCAGTGGACCGTTCTGAAGGCTATGTAATAAATTTGAATCTGACAAAAATATTTTAACCAATCGAATTATACCCTGAATGAACGAAAGCCGAGGATGCCCCAGATTCGAGGCATCAAGGGCGAAGCCGTAGTCATCTACTGCAAGCCCTTGATAACGAAGAAGATGGGGCGTCATCGGCTTTCCTGAAAGGTAAACAAAATGGGAGTTTTTTAATAAAGTTATATCTCATTCATAGAAGAGTTATGAAATTTCACCTGAATCTACTAAAATGAATAATAAATCAAACATATAAAATATTTTTCTCATTTTGTTTACGATCATTTAGGGTTATAGAACTCTGGTCGCCTATCCGCGAACAAATCGTTGTTCTCAGTAATTAATTTGTCCCGAGCATCAGACAAGTCAATATCACGAAGGACAACCGCCTCCTCTTCTGAGTCAGAACTTGCAATAACCTCCCCATCAGGTCCCACAATTTGGCTTTGGCCGGTGAACAAAAGCTCTCCCCGCGGACGAGTCTCTTTCCCGGTTCTGTTTGCCGTTACTGAATACACAGAATTTTCAAGAGAGCGAGTAAGCATCGTCTTCTGGCAATACGTCAGCACCAGGTTCGAGGGATGGCAAAGGAGATCAGCGCCTCGCAATGCAAGGGATCGAGCAACCTCCGGGAATACCCAGTCGAAGCAAATCATAACGCCTACCTTTGCTCCTCGAATCTCTATTGTGTTAAGTGGGGTATCGCCAGGGTCAAAATACTCTTTTTCAGTATTAAAGAGATGGAGCTTCCGATAACGATGCAAGAGCCCCGATGGGCCAATTACGAGTGCGGTATTATACAGCCGTCCCTTGCATCGTTCTGCGAAGCCGACTACCAGATAAAATGTGTTGTCTTTACAAAGTCTCGAAAGACCCTGAACCGTCCGGGATTCAGAGATGTCTTCGGCTAACTCTTGCAACTCGGCACGGTCCTCGAAGAAGTATCCCGTAAATGCAAGCTCAGGCAGTACAACAATATCTGCATCAACGCCGGACAGAGAATCTTCCACCTTTTCCAAATTTCGCTCGGGAGCACCAAATTCGGGATCGTATTGGTAGTATCCTACTCTCATTTATCTTCCTTGACTAGAAGCTATCTCAAAAAAGTCTTTTTCCCCAATCTCTGTGTTAGGCCCTGGTTTCAAGTCCTCGACATACTTGAGTATGCCTGTCGGAGATCCCGTGATGTTTTCGGGGCGGGTTGAAACTCGGTC
>JASFLX010000228.1:0-5144 GCA_050117895.1 Desulfobacterales bacterium
GGATGGATTGCCCAATGGAAGGAGTGCGCCGACGATCCCAAATGGAAACTGGGCCGACCCCGCCAGATTTATACGGGTCCTAAAAAGAAAAAATATATTCCGATTGATGAGCGATGATCCGAACATCACATCATGAAAGCATCCCATATCCAGCTTGCTCTGCGCCACTTTAATGACTTGGCCGGACGATTTCCGGTGATGTGCGCCAGCGATGAATTCCATTTTTTACCCCGGGCCGAGGCTGCCGCCGAATATTATGACAGGCTGGACGATTTAGGGGTTGGCGCAATTGATGAATGCGTGGGCCGGTTGAAATCATTCAAGCAGGAGTTAGACCTTTTAATCGCCGGGGAAAAGAATCTTGAAACGCTGATCGATCTTGAATTGTTAAAGGCCAATGTTGCGGGAATTTTAATCGAGCTGGATCAGAATAAGTCCTGGCGCCATAATCCGTTGCTGTACTTGAAGATCGCTTTCATAGGGATCGATCATGCCCTGAATAAACCGGCTGACCATACCCGGGAACGGATAGATAGAACCCAAAAGCGCATATCCGCCATTCCCAGACTCTTGAATCAGGCAATGAACAATATTGACAGCGTGCCCGAGACGTATCACCAGGCGGCCCGGACCATGCTGCATGACGGACAGCAATATTTTGTAAAAACCGTGAATGACTTTTGCTTGCAAGACTCTGGTCTTTTTTCAAAGGGCTTTCAAAAAGCACTGGCCGCTCTTAATGTTTTTGATAAATATCTGGAGGACATTGCTCCGGTTCCGGATCGGATGTTTGCGGTGACCTCCCTTGAAGCCAGTCTCAAAGATCATTTTTTGTCTGTTCACAGTTTGGATGAGGTTTTCCAGATTGCTGTGGATGAGTGGTGGGAAAATCTCAAACAACTGGAGAAATTACAGTCAAAAATCGATCAACGCAAATCGTGGCAGAATCTGTACCATGATTTTTGTCCCCATATTGAGGAAATCGATACCATTGAACTTTATCGGCGGGAAACAGAACTCCTGAAATTGTTTTTCCGCAGTCACGGCTTTAGAGAACAAGACCTTGGCGCATCCCTGGAAATTACTGCAACGCCATATTATCTGAAATCTATCCGAAGTGCAGCTTCCTTCGGAGCGGCTTTCAGCTCTGATGCCAGGGAGAAAAGCTTTTTTTTCATTACCACTCGCTTTCCACAGCAGCAAAGCAGTGCCTCTGAGAATGATCTTCTCAGGAAGCGGCTCCACCGGGAGTACAAATTTCTGACAGCACACGAGACAATTCCCGGTCACCATTTGCTCGATTCCATTCGGAGAAGATTGGAAAATCCCGTGCGCCGTCAGATCGAGTCACCTCTTTTTTATGAAGGCTGGGCGTACTATTCCGAGTCACTTTTGACCGAGCACGGCTATGTGCAAAACCCCATGGAATATCTTGTTGATTACAAG
This sequence comes from Desulfobacterales bacterium, assembly GCA_050117895.1. Classification (GTDB taxonomy): domain Bacteria; phylum Desulfobacterota; class Desulfobacteria; order Desulfobacterales; family UBA11574; genus S5133MH16. The sequence continues at coordinate 1,447 of JASFLX010000228.1, forward strand.
CGCAGGCTGTGGCGCTCCGCTCGATGCCAGATTGATGTGGGTCTCCATGCGGGCTTCCTTACCCTCGCGGATGCTGTCGAACTTTTATCCACCGCCGGATTCAGCAGAGAAGAGGCTCGAAGACAGATATATCGTTTTCAATTGAATCCCGGATATCAATTATGTTACAGTCTCGGCCGTTATGAGATTATGAGATTGAAAAAAGCCTTCGAAAATCGAATGGGTAGTGAGCAGTTTCATGCTTTTTTACTGGAAGGTGGTGAACTGCCGTTCCACTGGACAGAAAAAAGATTTCAAGCACTGAATATTAAAGAGTGAAAGCCGGACAAGTTAAAAGTATCTAAAGTGATCTAAAGTGCCTAAAGTTATGGTGTCACTTCGCTCCGCTGATTTTATATAATTGACAGAATTCCTTAACTTTAGCTCACTTTAAACTTTATCCGCCACCGTACTTTGGCGGATTTAGTTTACTTCAAACTTTTGCAGCGATTCTTCAGGCAGAGCCGAAGAACTCTGACCTAGCCCAGAGGACCAGGTTTTCAATATAAAAATAAATGAGGGGATAACATGAAGGAATTTTTAGGATATCATTCCGAATGGAATCTGGGTAGTCCCGGGGGTTGGGATTATCAGCGAGTTACTCAAATCATTGGAAAGGCAATATGGAATAGACTCAATGAAATTCGTCCCATGAAGATAAAACTCGACTTTGACCATCCGTTATTATTTCCCATCAATGGTTTTGTAGAAATGCTGGTTGAAGCTCATCGATCCCGTGAAGGTCGAAATTCCGGACTTATTGCCGTGGTCGCCGAAGAAGAGACGCTTGAAGATGTCACCGAAAACAAAAACCTTGCCCGTCGTCTGAATAAAATCCATGGACTGTCCGGTGCTCTGATGGCCCCACAGGAACTGGAACTCCATGATGGACGAGTATGCTGGAAAGGCCGTCCCGTTTCAGTCATTTTTATGGATTTCAACACGGATGTTTTACTGGCGCTGCATCGCAGTTATGACTTAAGTCCCGTTTTACAGGCGGTTCAAGAACGACGGGTCATCAATCCCCGGGGCACCGAACCGATCAATGTAAAAAGCATGTTCGAAGTTATAACGGGTCCTCACCGCAACAGATTTCACAAAGAAATCGTGAGAAGAACCCCCTGGACCCGCCAATTTTATTCTCGCCGGACCCATAGCGCCGGGGGTGAAAAAATAAATGACCTGATTGAATGGACTCGATCGAACTGGGATGATTTGGTCCTTAAGCCCGAAAGAGGTTATTCGGGAAAAGGCGTGCGGGTCGGACAAATTAACAAGGATCCGGACGAAGCCATAAGACTGGCGTTAAAAGAAGAAAACTACATCGTCCAGGAAAAAATTCCTCTATCGCTCTGGGCTGAGGAAATTCCCGTATTGGAAAATGAACATGTGGTTATGGAGCGCTGCCAGACGGATTTTCGCTGCCTCATGGGGCACAAAGGTATGTTTGGATTTTTAGGTCGCTATGGAGGAGTACCCACGAATGTCGGCAGTGGAGGCGGGGTGCAGCCGCTGGGCGTATTGGATTCGGACATGCCTGTCCGGGAAGCGGTGAACCGAATCAATGAATCTATTCTGAGTATTGAATACGATCTGTTGTCTGAAGTTGACCGGATGCAGAAAAAAATGGCCCTTGAGCACGAGTTCACGTATCTCCTGGGTCCGATTAAGATCGCTTTGAGACCCAGAGTGATTACCACTGATCAACTGAACGCTTTGGAAAACTACTGTACAAAGTTATGGTCTGATTGCTTGATATTGGAAAAAATGTGGTTGGCCGGGGAACTGGATGAGATCATTAAGATCGAAGAAGAAGAGTTGGAAATTGCTCGCATGCATCCCTGGGGAGGAGATCCTGCCATTATTGCATCGGATGGTCTGTTCAGCTTCGGGGCTCACCCGGAGGGATAAGGATGTCAATATGAGTATCACCGTGAATCCGGACTGGTGGAAAACCTTGTTTGATGAGGTCTATCTGATGACCGATGCCCGTTCGGTTTGCAACGAGGATATCACTCGTTTGGAGGTGGACGTTATCTGCGAACTGCTTCCGATCCGGAGCCAAAGTAAAATTTTAGATCTCTGCGGCGGGCACGGGCGGCACAGCCTGGAGTTGTGTGCTCGGGGATTTTCGTGCTGCACGTTACTCGACTATTCACAGGTCCTGATTGATTATGCCAAAGCACGGGCCGCCGAATGCAACTTGTCCATAGAAGCCGTTCAGTCCGACGCAAGGAACACCGGATTTCCTGATGAAAGTTTTGACCATGTGCTCATCATGGGAAACTCCTTGGGTTACATCGAAGGTCCCGCCGACAGCCAGATCATGTCAGAAGCGTTTCGTCTGCTTCGCCCGGGGGGCTGGTTTCTCGTAGATGTGACGGATAAGAATGCCATCAAGCGTGATTTCAATCCCGAAGCATGGCACGAAATTAATGATGATACCGTTGTTTGCCGTAAACGTGAGATTAAAGGAGATACCATACATGCTCGGGAGATGGTTCTCAATAAGCAAAAGGGGTTGATCCGCGACCAGACCTATGCGATCCGCCTCTATGGATCACAAACGCTTGCATCACTTCTTGAAGCGGCCGGATTTAAACAGGTAACCGTCCGCACCGGCTTTTCACCGCATGCATTCAAAGGTGATTATGGTTTCATGAACAATCGCATGCTGGCCACCGGCCGGAAAATATGAGTCAAATCAAGGAGCACCGCGTCCCGCCCCAAGGCGGGAACAAGTGATTCCGCAGATTGACCCCAGAGAAATAGGCTCCACCCCAGTTGAATCGGCTGCGCATTCAACGGGGTAAACATTTCACAGGGCAGGCGCAGAAATTGCGGAAAAGGGCTATTTCTGGATGGAAAATAGTTAGTATCCATCCAGAAATGGTAGATTTTGGTTTCCGGCAAGGCCCGAGCGAGTTTTCAACCGCAGGCATAGCGCGCTATTTCGAGGATTGAAAACGAGCGAGAACGCCGCCGGGGCCCAAAAGATGCCGTTTATGGATGGATACTATTTAACGCTGGACCACTTTGGGCTCAAAACCTTCTTTTTGTAACTCTTCGGCGAACATTGCCGCCTCTTTTTCTGTCCGGAAAGCTCCGACCAGGAGTCTTATTTTGCCATTGTATAATCTGTCCAGAGCACTATAAGCCAAGTATCCCTTTGATCGAAGAGCGGCCTCAAGTTTTTTTAGTTCTTCATCTTTAGAAGAAATCCCGACCTGAATGGCAAAAGGCATCTTAACCACAAAGGCATGAGGATACTCTTGTTTTTTCAATTCAACGGCAGCCTTTTCCGCTTCTTCAATGGTCCGATAAAATCCCACGAATATACGATACCAATCTCCCTTTCCTGGAATATATACATGGGAAACAAATCCGGAATTACCTTTGTTTCTTGATTTCATTGCTTCCAGAATAGATGCTTCCCTATTCTTACGAGAGCTGACTTGAATCGTATAGGGGAAAAAATCTTGAGGTTTAAGGGCATTGGGTCTGCTTAATTGTTGTGTGCCCTCTTCATCATTTTTGAGCTTCGATGGTTTTTCAAGCAATTCCAGGGATTTGCTGCTGTTACTTTCATTTTTGCTCCGTTGCATCCGAACATCCACTTCTTTCATTTTCTTAAGCTCATCCTTGGCTTGTGCCAGCTC
>JASFLX010000229.1:0-5132 GCA_050117895.1 Desulfobacterales bacterium
CAGAATTGTCCTTGAATAAAAATCCTCATTTATGGATGGACACTGTATAGAAGTGGTTTCAAAACCTTACTAAGACCCACAATGCCATTGCTTGCACAGAAAATCGTGCACCAGTACACAAAAAAATATGCACACCATAACTCCCTAAGAATCGATTATCAATAATATCAATTGGTTAATTTCTGGTATGCTTATTGCACTATTTTTTCAATTAATTTTGCATTTTCAGCTATCCCCAACTAATCAAAAATCGGGGGGGGATTTGTGATGTTTTCAAAAAAAAGTGCCATATCTCAATAACCGAAAAATAACTTTATTCTAATATTGAGATGTGATTTTTGATTTAAAAATGAAAGGACAAAGAAGAAAAGATAAAATGAAAAATTCGTCCGGAACTCCGGGATACCCCTAAAATTAAAAGTTTCTATGCTACCAGCATGCCACGTAAAGCCCGTATTGATGCCCCTGGTGCCCTTCATCATATTATTGTAAGAGGCATCAAGCGAAAAAAAATATTTATAGATGACACCGATCGGGTTAATTTCCTGGATCGACTGGGAAAGGTGCTCTCTGAAACCGGTACAAAATGTTTTGCGTGGGCCCTGATTCCCAACCATTTTAGCCTGTTACTGCGCACGGGTGCTTGTCCGCTTTCTACGGTTATGCGCAGGCTGCTGACCGGCCATGCAATGAACTTTAACCGTCGACATGGTCGAAGCGGCCGGCTGTTGGAGAACCGTTACAAATCGATTCTTTGTCAAGAGGATATTTATTTACTTGAGCTTGTACGGTATATCCACCTTAATCCGATTCGGGCCAGGATGGTTACCGACATAAAAACTCTGGATAAACATCCTTTTTGCGGGCACTCCGTTATTATGGGGAAAAAGAAAAAAGATTGGCAAGATGATGCATATGTCCTGAAGCAGTTCGATAACAAGATATCAACCGCGCGACGCCGTTACAAAATATTTATCCAAAAAGGCATCCGGGAAGGCAAGCGCCCTGAACTCACCGGAGGCGGACACATTCGGATGAGTGGCGGCTGGTCTGTGAACAAATCTCTTCGGCGGGCAAACATCCATTTTAAAATTGATAAGCGTGTGCTCGGCGATTCTGATTTCGTTGAGAGGGTTTTAAGGGATGCGGATGAATCTCTTAAACGCAAATACCGACTAAAGTCTCAAGGCTATGATGTAGATAAGCTCGCTGATAGAGTGGCTAAGATTTATTCCATTAAACCGGAAGAAATATTTCAGCCCGGAAAGCAACCGGTAAAAGTCAAAGCGAGAAGCCTTTTCTGTTTCTGGGCGGTTAGGGAGTTGGGGTTTACCATGGCGAATTTAGCGCCTAAGCTTAATATCTCGCAGCCGGCGGTTAGTATGAGTGCTCAGCGTGGAGAGCGAATCGCATCCGAAAATGGATATTCACTAATGGGAGAATAGGATCTTTTAATTTTAGCCCGAATATTCATAAAAATTGAAATATCGGTCTACCCTTTTGATATGCCACAGGAAAACCGATTTTCTTCCTGTTTGATCGCCATCTTTAGATCGTCATAAATGTTCGGAAGCTTTTCGGTGATGCGTTCCCAGGAAGCCGTCTGGGGTATTTCGAAAAAGGCGCGTTTCATTTGCTTTTCCACAGACATAATGGTCTCCGCCAGACCGGCATCTAAATGCGGCTTAAATTCCGGATACGTGTGAATCACCCTCATAAACCTGCCCGTGATCAGGGACTGGGTTGTCAGAATCTCACCGGCACGCAATATACAATTGCGGAAAACGCTTCGTGCGAGCCGTTCTTCTTGGTCACGGTCATAAATGAGATTGTTAAAGGCCGCCTCTTCGGAATATATCTTAATGCGCTGTTCCGCAATCCTTGAGTAAACCAAAGCCAGATCGCGGAAAAAATCATCGGAAACTTCCAAGGCCTCATCCTCGACCAGAGCGCTGGTCAGAGTGGTAACAATATCAATGGCCATCCGATGGAGTCCTCTTGTTTCGTCTGTCTCGGAGACTTCCTGGTGCTTGTGATCAAAAGGTTTTCGGGAAAACATGACCTGCGCCACGGATGTGGCTTTTCGATAAATTTCGATAAGCGTATAAATTTCCGCTCCCCAGTTTGTGGCAAAATGAATTTTTTTGAGCAGTTCACTATTGAAGGCAACTTCGCCGGAAAGTTGATAATGGAACTGCATCAAAAAATCGATCAGTCCGAGCATCTTTTGATCTTTGGTTTCCATAAATTTTTTTCTCAGAGCAAGCAACAGAGGGTCGAGCAGCAACCGTTTGACCCGACCATAGAGCTTTCTTTCGGAAATGCGGTAGTAAAAGGCCTTGGAAAAGTCGTAGTCGTGAACCACCACGGGATATAGAAGCCTATCGAGCTGGGCGCGCTTAAAGGATCGGATATCTGCATCAATTACCCCCACTGCCTTGGCCCCTAAAGCAAGCGCAATACCGAAGCTCAGAAATATATTTTTCCCCTTGCCGGGTTCGAGAAATACAAATCCGGCCTGGTTCAGAGTTTCATATACCTGGGAGAAAAAAGGCCCGTCATTCCATTGGATGATGTAATTTTTGATTTGATATTGCGTTAAGAGATCCCGCAACAAGAACGCTTCATCCTCTGATGCCCGGTCCAGACCGAAAATAATCCGGTAAAAATACCGTACCTGTTTTAGCTGGCTCAAAATATTTTGAAAAACCGGATAGGTTTCGCTAGTTGTGAACTCGCTTGACAGAAGCGGGATAATCAAGATGGTTTTTTTTCGCCGAGCGCCCTGTCTGAGTTTGCTTTTAAGTCTGTTCCGGTCCTGTTTCTGAAGGATCCTATAAGTGGTCAATTCACCTTTATGTTGTGTGATTTCAATAATGGCGCAGACCTCCGATATGAAAATGGGTTTTGAATTTAGTCAACAAAAAAAATATGTGGTCTTTTTATTGGCTCACCCTGTGGGTCCCTTTTGTTCAGGATCGGTCAAATGGATTAACTCAAGACTAATGTTTTCAGTGACAGGGTAAAATGAGCTTATTGGCGCAACCCGAGTAGGCGGTGGATCGAAAATGGATTGTGTGGAAATTAGTGAGCCTGCAACATTTGGAAATTGATCGGTTGAGAAGGCCAACAAAATTAACTTATCATATACAAGACGGGCTGTCAAGCAACGCTGTATATCCGCTTGATTCTTATATGAAAATTGATTAGAATCTTTATAATTTTTATTACGGCTGTCGCCCTCAAACATCTACAAATTTTACGTTTCGCTTGTGAATAGTGAATAAACATTTGAAAAGAGGTGTTTAAAGAACGAGACGAGGAAGGACAGAGTTGAAGGCAGCAGTGACAAGGCCGCTCCCTGTTTGGTCGGGACTTTATCATAATGCCCAGAAATTTATGCATGATGCACATTTTTTTGGGCATTTTTTTTATTATTCTCCTTCTTCCAATTTTCCGTTCTATTCAATTCATAGGTTTTGAAATTTTTTTCCTTTGCTAATGGTTTTCAAAAATTCATTTTAAACCAACAAGTTGTGCATACTTCGGTATCAAAAGATGGATTGAAGTTCTTGCTTATTCAAAAAGTGAAGTTCTTTTTGGCACAGGTGTTGCTAAAAATCTCACATATATTCTGCAATCCTTGTATCCGCCGGATATACCCCTATAACGGGATCTTTGTTTCACTGTGACAAGGCATCAATCGTGCAGTGGTTAAGCTTCATATAAAACCGAGGAAAAACCATGTTAGAAAAAGCGACGAGTTCAAATGCCATGGATTTAAATGGCCTTAAACTTAAATCCGAGATTGAATATCGGAAGAATTTGCAGGATATTTGCAACAAGATCCATGCCGCCGCAAATCTGGACGAGATCCTGGTTGATCTCAAGGATGAAATCACTGGGCTTTTTGAAGCGGAACGGCTGACCGTTTACCTGGTTGACGGCAGAAAGCGAGAGTTGGTTTCGAGATTCAAATCCGGAGACGAAATCGGAGAGATCCGCATTCCCCTGTCCAACAACAGTATATCAGGATGTTCCGCTTACAAGAAAAAGCTCATCAATATTAAAAATGTTTATGATGATAAGGAGCTGGCCGCCATAGATTCTGATCTTAAATTCGATAAAAGCTGGGATCAAAAGGCGGATTTTACCACCCAACAGGTTCTTGTGGTTCCGGTGATATGTAAAAACTATCTGCTGGGCGTGATTCAGCTCATAAACCGCAAAAACGGAGGGTCATTTTCCAAACTCGACGAACAGTCTGTTAAGGAAATGGCTCATATACTGGGAATCGCACTGTACAACCAGAAGCGGATGGCAAAAGCAAGGCCAAGCAAATTTGATTATCTTTTGAAAAACCGTATTCTGACAGAAAAAGAACTGGATATGGCCGTCGCCGATGCCAGAAGAAGAAGAGAACCTGTTGAGGCGGTTTTAATGTCGGATTTCAAGGTTTCAAAACAGGATGTCGGCAACGCCTTAAGTCAATTTTATAACGTACCGTTTGCAAAATATAATGCAAATGCACCGGTTCCCAGTGAACTGCTTGCCGGCCTGAAAGTTTCTTTCATGCGACACTATGCCTGGGTTCCCCTGCGCAAGGAAGGTAATAACATCGTTATTGCCATAGACAATCCCTTCGATCTTCAGAAGGTTGGCGAAATCAAGTCTTTGTTTACTGGCAAATCCGTCTGTTTCAATGTCGCGTTAAAACAGGATATACTTAAAACTCTCAGGCGCTTTACCCGAAAGGAAAAAGAACTTGCTTCCATGCAAGAGATCCTTTCCCAACTAAAGAGCGAAGAACCCGAGATAGAAGCTGAAGAATCTGACCTGTATGAAGAGGACAGTGCCATTGTCCAGCTGGTCAATAAAATTATCATTGATGCCTATGAGCGGGGTTCTTCGGATATTCATATCGAACCGTTCCCCGGAAAGGAAAAGACCCGGGTGCGGATCCGTGTGGACGGTGCATGTGCGGTATTGGAGTCGCTTCCTTCCGTGTTTAGAGATAACATCGTGTCACGTATTAAGATTATGGCCGATCTCGATATTGTGGAACGACGCAAGCCCCAGGACGGGACAATCAAATTCAAAAAATACGGCGGTCTTGATATCGAACTCCGGGT
>JASFLX010000230.1:0-5098 GCA_050117895.1 Desulfobacterales bacterium
AAGCTCTTGACTATCAGAGCACATTACGTGCTGTGGGTGTTTGCATCATTGGATGGGTCATTCAAGCAATAATTCTAACGATTGTATTTGCTGCTCTTGGGGGAGGTCATTTAAAACCTATTTAGTTTCCATCCAGAAATGGCCCTTTTCCGCAATCTCTGCGTCAATCTGCGGAATTACTTGTGCGGCGTACCACTTGTACGCCTCCGCGTAATTCCTTGATTTGACTTGGGGCGTCCATGCCCCTCGCCCTGACGGGCAGCTTGATAGCTGTCCAAATCTGCTATCCTGCAGATTTGCCCTTGACCTTGCGAAAAATTGCTCATTTCTGAATTGGAAACTTAATTTGTGCCAATATAGATTTATGGATGGGCACTATTAAATCCTTTTAAAATTTATTCTTTCCGGATTAGGAAATAATTTTTAGCAAGGGCGATCGACATCTGAATAGCATCACAAAACCAAAAATCTTGCCATACAGAATCGTCTCTGAAATTGTTTGCGTAACATTTCGTTTTTGCACGTTTAAATATGGGTCTCCCATTTTTTTCAAAAATAATAAATAATTAGCTTGCTTTCTTCCTAAATAAAGATTATTATATACGCAATCAATTAAGTCCTGTTTCATCTGCAGGACGGTTTCTTTCTGAAGGAAAAATCCATTTGTCGAAGTGGCACCCTCCAGTTTGCGACGTTGAAAAATTTTAAGAAAGGAGGATGTTATCATGACCAATGGAACTGTTAAATGGTTTAACGACCGAAAAGGGTTCGGATTCATTGAGCAGGAAGATGGGCCGGATGTGTTTGTTCATCATTCAGGAATCAATGCAGACGGTTTTAAATCCCTAAATGAAGGTGACCGAGTTTCCTTTGATATAGAGCAAGGACAAAAAGGTCCTGCCGCTGCAAATGTAACCGTGATTTAACCTTATGTTCTGAATAAAAAGGGCATTCCTTTTAATATTGAGGGGATGCCCTTTTGTTTGGTTTGAATGGGTACTAGTCCTGTCTGTAATTACAAAATCTTAAACCCTAAAAAAATCCTGGCTAAATTCCTTTTCTTTTCATCACGATCAAGAATAACGGCTTCCGAGGTGACAGTATGGCGAAATCACATGATTCATTTAAAAAGCGTAACAAAGAATTAGCAAGGAAAGAAAAGAAGGAACTAAAGAGACAACGCAAACTGGATAAAAAGACTATAAAAGCCGAAGAGAACCCAGATTCGTCTCAGAATGAAGGAAAGAATCTATAAGGCAAGGAGTTGTTGAGGAGGCAAAAAGATGGAAAACCGGTTAGATGATTTATTTCTGAGGTTTCACACAAAAGGTTTTATGCCCATTGAAATCCCAGGACTCATTCAAGATGTTTTTAATATGTTAGGTAAAGGCAGATATTGTACTATAACCAATGTTAACAAAGGGTTGGAAGATCTGGGCTGGGGAATAGAAATCATGGATAATATTACATATGAATTAATAAACTCCCTGTTCAATAAAAAATGGCAGACATCCTTATCATAATCATAGATGATCAGCAGTGGGTAACAGCCCTCTGCAGAGAAGGACGTTCTGACAAAATCACCGACTCACCCTCATGTTATTAAAGTCCGTTTAGAAAGTGGAGAAATTGGAAGGGCGAAAAAAATACGGGCCTGAAAAATATTTTATTTTTTAAGAATCTTATAATTTATCTTTTTGGAATGATTGCAGATTCTAATGCATCATGAATTGTAAAGGAAGTATTTCCACTAAAAAAAGATTTTGCAATTTCCTTTCTTAACTTGTCGTAATCCTCAAAATCTTTATTCTTATGTTTTAAGTCCCCAAATTCAGCAGGTGACATAAACATAGCATAAGCATATTCTATAAATGAATTGTCAAAACCTGCTTGTTGAATTGACACCCTTATCTCTTCTTCTGAATATCGTTTGTGTTTTCCGTAGCACTTTTTGAGAAATAAAGGCAGTTGCCTTGCGTATGACTTAAGAATTGTTCTTTTTTTGATCCAATTAAACATTTAATAATCCTTTCGATAATACGAGGTTTTTTCTGGGAATCAGAAAAAGGCCTCTTCACGAAAACCCCTTATGGATAAGATTGTTCTTGATTCTATTTTTCCGGCGCAGCAGAAGCAAATTTCGGAATATTTGTGAGAATGGGAGAACTCTGAATAGAAAGGTCACAATAAACGCGAAAAAAGGTCCGCATAGTGTTTTCGTTGATTGAAGAATCACGTACCATAATCGCTGACTTTAAAATTTGCAAGCAAAATCTTTAAGAGGATTTTAATCTCAGAGAGGATCTGCAGCACCTTCGAATTTTGCAACGTTAGGTAAATAACTTGATTTTTTCCAAAAGGTTGTTATCTTACAAACTTGTACAGGGCCAAAAAAGCCCTGGTTCAGAAAAGACATTGTGGTTTAACGCACCATTTATTAGAAGATAGAAGAATAAAAGGGCATCCATCCCATGGATTATGATGGCGTGTTCTTAGCATTTTGATTGCGAGATCTAATCAATAAATTTAACCGACAAAATCAAAAGGGCGCTCCTCTCCATCGGCGCGCCTTTCGTAAAAAAGGAAAGAAGATCCGAAGGAACGAGGATGCACCGGCAGCATCCGTGGAGTCGGAACTGAAAGCGAGGTGGGATGTTTCACAGTTTAAGGTCCCGCCGGCCCAAGGCAAGACGCGTTTTCACGATTTCGATCTTCCCAACCCGCTGCTTCATGCCATCAGCAATCTCGGATTCAAGTACTGTACACCGATACAGGCCAAAATCCTTCCCATCAGCCTGACCGGCAGGGATGCCAGCGGCCGCGCCCAGACCGGAACCGGAAAAACGGCTGTATTCCTGATCACCGTTATCACCCGGATGCTGAATAATCCCATCCAGGACAAACGAAAACCCGGAGCGCCCCGGATTCTGGTTTTAGCCCCCACCCGGGAGTTGGTTCTCCAAATCTCCGAGGAGGCTCGTCATCTCTCCAGGTACACGGATCTTCAAACCATTTCCGTGTTCGGCGGCATGGATTATAAAAAGCAGAAAAAGCAACTTTCCGCCGATCCGGTGGATATTGTCATCGCAACGCCCGGGAGGCTGCTCGACTTTCAGCGGAACGGTGACATCACCCTGAAAAAGATTGAGGTAATGATCATCGACGAGGCCGACCGGATGCTCGACATGGGTTTTATCCCCGATATGCGAAAAATTATCCACAGCACCCCGGCAAAAGACAAGCGCCAGACGCTGCTCTTCAGCGCGACGCTGACCGGCGAGATTACCCGACTCGCCTCCCAATGGACCCGTAACTCTGTAACCGTAGAAATCGAACCGGAACATATCGCGGTGGAGACAGTGGATCAGGTCGTCTATATCGTGACCACCATCGATAAATTTGCACTCCTTCTTAACATCATCCATCGACAGAATCTCAAACGGGCCCTGATTTTCTGCAACAGGCGCGACGAAGTGAGAAAGCTCGCAAAAATGTTGACCCGCCACGGTATCAAATGTTCGACGCTCTCCGGTGATATTCCCCAAAAGAAGCGAATTCGTCGCCTCGAGGCCTTCAAGGCCGGAAAGATCCGAGTTCTGGTAGCAACGGATGTGGCCGGACGGGGCATCCACATCGAAGGTATGGATCACGTCATTAATTTCATGCTTCCTCATGATCCGGAAGATTACGTCCACCGGATCGGACGCACCGGCCGGGCGGGTGCCACCGGCACCTCTGTCAGCTTCGCCGATGAGAAGGACGCCTTCTACATTCCCGCCATTGAGGCGTTCATGGAACAGAAGCTGAGCTGCATCGAGCCCAAGGAAGAATGGCTCACCCCACCTAAGCCTATCCTTGCAAGGAAAAAACGTAGGTCTCGCCGCAGAAAAAACAAAAAGAACATCAGGGTTGTGTCTTAATTGAATATCACGCAATCTACATGTTATGTATTTTTTATACCCGGACGAAACCCATATATGGCATTAACCTTTAAAACAATCAAAACAGGAGAAACATGATGAAAAAAACCTTCGTTTTCGTTGCTTTATTAACTGTATTGTCTCTAATTTTAGCCATGCCTGCCTCGGCGGGTCCAACCATGGATCGTATCATGAAGAAAGGGGAGCTGGTGGTTGGCACAAGCGGAGCACAGCCGCCAATGTCAGCCACCACCAAAAAAGGTGAGATCATCGGACTGGATGCTGACATTTCCAGGGCAATGGCTCATGCAATGGGTGTTAAACTTAAATTTGTTGCCATGCCATTTGGAAAGCTTCTTCCGGCCCTCGAATCAAACCGGGTAGATATGATCCTGTCCGGCATGACCATAACCCCAAAGCGCAATCAAAAGGTGGTGTTTGTGGGTCCGTATTATGTTTCTGGAAAGGGAATCCTGGCCATGGCCGAAAAGTATGCTGCCTTGAAAGAGGCAAAGGGATTGGATACCCCGGAGGTTACTGTTGCAGCTTTGAAGAATTCTACCAGTCAGAAATTTGCCGAAACTTTAATATCCAAAGCAAAATTGATCCTTACCCATTCGTACGAAGAAGCAATTGACCTTCTTTTCAAGGGTAAAATCGATGTCATTGTAGCTGATTATTATTTTTGTGCACTGACGGCTTACCGCTACCAAGATAAGGGCCTGATCGCAGGAGAGTCGCCGCTGACCTTCGAACCGTTGGGCATCGCCATGGCCGAAGATACGCTGTTGATCAACTGGGTTCAGAATTTTATGATCAGTCTTCAAGGCAGCGGCAAATTAAAAGAGATGGGTAAGAAGTGGCTTAAAGGCGGCCCATGGATCGATGAATTACCTTAAGCGACCATTATGACAAGGGCCGTCGGCGATTTTTTGAGAGAAAATTCGTTGCACAATTTAAATGTTTTCATAAGGTCGATTGAGTCGGTCGTGTTTCGTCGGGAGACGATTTTATGTGCGAACTGCTGGGTCTTTGTTTCAACACAGAAGTTACTTTTCATTTGGCATTTTCCGGTCTGAAGGCCGGGGCGATGGAAAATCCCGATGGTTGGGGAGTGGCCTGGTATGATGAATATGGTACCCAAATCGTAAAAGAATCAAGACCTGCGTTCCGGAGTC